>DATNBX010000068.1:0-22829 GCA_035571795.1 Ramlibacter sp. | reverse complement strand
CTTCAACGGCACCAACACCCGCAAACCGGCCTCGCGCGCCTCGGTCGAGCTGGTGTTCGACAACGCCGACCACCGCGCCGGCGGCCAGTGGAGCCAGTTCGCCGAGATCGCCGTCAAGCGCGTGCTCACGCGCGACGGCACTTCCAGCTACTACATCAACAACCAGCCGGTGCGGCGGCGCGACGTGCAGGATGTCTTCCTGGGCACGGGCCTGGGACCGCGGGCCTACGCGATCATCGGCCAGGGGACCATCAGCCGCATCATCGAATCCAAGCCGGAAGAACTGCGGCTGTTCCTGGAGGAAGCCGCGGGCGTGTCCAAGTACAAGGAGCGCCGGCGCGAAACCGAAACCCGCCTGTCCGACACGCGCGAGAACCTCACTCGCGTCGAGGACATCCTGCGCGAATTGAATGCCAACCTGGACAAGCTGGAAAAGCAGGCCGAAGTGGCGCAGCAGTACAACGCGCTGCAATCCGAGGCCACCCTGAAGCAGCACCAGCAGTGGTTCCTCAAGCGCGCCGAGAGCGAGGCCGACCAGGCCAAGGTCAAGGCCGACGCCGAAAAATCCGTCAACGAGCTCGAGTCGCGGGTGGCCGATCTGCGGCACATCGAGAGCGAACTCGAAACCATTCGCCAGGCGCACTACGCGGCGGGCGACCAGGTCAACCAGGCGCAAGGGCAGCTCTACGAAGCCAGCGCCGAAGTGGGCCGGCTGGAGGCCGAGATCCGCTTCGTCGTCGAGGGCCGCCAGCGCGTCGAGCAACGGCTGGCCCAGCTGAAGGAGCAGACCGCGCAATGGGCGGCGCGCCGGGACGATGCCGGCGCCGAAATCGAATCCCTGGCCGCGCACGCGCTCCAGGCTGAGGAACAGGCCGCGCTGCTGGCCGCGCAGGTCGAGGAGCAGGCCCAGCAGCTGCCCGAGCTCGAGGACGGCTTGCGCCAGGCCCAGGCGCGGTCCGCCGAGCAGGGGCGCAACGTAGCCCAGGTCCAGCAGCAGATCCAGGTGCTGGCGGCGGACCAGCGCAACATCGAGGAGCAGTCGCGCCAGCTGAACCAGCGCCGCGAAAAACTGGCGGCCGATCGCAGCGCCCTGGACGCCCCCGACGAGATGCGGCTGGCGAATCTTCAGGCGCAATCGGCGGCGGCGCAGGAAGCCGCCGAAACCGCCGACGCCCGGCTGCACGAACTGCAGGAGCAGGTCCCTCAGCTCGACGACGACCGCCGCGCCAGACAGCAGGCCGTCAACAGCGAGGGCCACAAACAGGCGGATTTTTCGGCGCGCATGGAGGCGCTCAAGGCGCTGCAGGAAAAGGTCAAGACCGACGGCAAGCTCAGGCCGTGGCTGGCCAGGCACGGCCTGGACGGCCTGCAGGGGCTGTGGAGCCGTATCCATGTCGAGCTGGGCTGGGAAAACGCGCTCGAAGCGGCATTGCGCGAGCGCATGAACTCGCTCGAGATTTCGCGGCTGGACATGGTGCGTGCCTTCGCCGGCGATGCGCCGCCGGCCAAGCTGGCGTTCTACAGCCCGCCGCAGGCGGGGGCGCCCGAAGCCGCGTCGGCGCTGCCGCGCTTGGCGGACCTGCTGCGGCTCAATGACGCGGGGCAACGCGCGTTGCTGGCCGATTGGCTGCACGGCTGCTATACGGCCGGCAGCTTCGAAGATGCGCTGGCCGGCCGCGACAAGTTGCAGCCCGGGGAAGCGATCTACGTGCGCAGCGGCCACGCAGTCACGGCGCACAGCGTGAGCTTTTACGCGCAGGATTCCGAGCAGGCGGGCCTGCTGGCGCGCCAGCAGGAAATCGAGAACCTTGAAAAGCAGTTGCGCGCCCAGGCGTTGATCGCCGAGGAAGCGCGCTCCGCCTTGGTGCGCGCGGAAGCCGCGTACACCGATGGGTCGCAGCGGCTGGTGGCGGCCCGGCGCGAGGCGGCGGACACTCAAAGCCGGGCCCACGAACTGCAGGTCGAAACCCTGCGCCTGACGCAGTTGGCCGAACAGACCCGCGCTCGCAGCGAACAGATCGCCGGTGATCTGGCCGAGGTGGACGCCTTGCTCGAAGAATTGCAGGCGCGCCGAGTCACCGCCGAAGGCCGCTTCGAGGAACTGGACATGCAGCTGGCCGACAGCCAGGAGCGCCATGCGCAATTGGGCGACCGCGTGATCGAGGCCGAGCGCAAGCTGGCCGAATGCCGCGAGCAGCAGCGCAGCCTGGAGCGGCAGGCGCAGGAAGCGCAGTTCTCGCAGCGTTCGGTCGAAGCGCGCAAGGCCGAGCTGCAGCGCACCATCGAAACTGCGGCCGAGCAGGCGCAGAACATTTCGGTCGAGGAACAACGAGCCGGGGAAGAACTTTCGCGCCTGACCGACGCCGCGGCGCAGGCTGGCTTGCAAAGCGCGCTGGCCCTGAAGCTCGAGCGAGAGCAGGCGCTGGGTGCCAAACGCAGCGAGTACGACGATCTCACTTCCAAGCTGCGAGCCAGCGACGAACGGCGGCTCAAGCTCGAGCGCGAGCTCGACCCGCTGCGCCAGCGCATCACGGATTTCCAGCTCAAGGAACAGGCGGCGCGCCTGGGATTCGAGCAGTACAGCCAGTTGCTGGCTGATGCGCAGGCCGACGTCGAGGCCGTCGCGCTGTCGGTCGAAGCGGGCAAGGTCAAGCTGTCCGGCATGCAGGCCGACATCGACCGCCTGCACCGGGAGATCGCGGCATTGGGGGCGGTGAACCTGGCCGCGCTGGAAGAGCTGACGACCGCGCGCGAACGCAAGCAGTTCCTGGACGCCCAATCGGCCGACCTGAACGAGGCGATCACGACCCTCGAAGGCGCCATCCGCAAGATCGACGGCGAAACGCGCGAGCTGCTGGCCGGCACCTTCAACACCGTCAACGAGCATTTCGGCAAGATGTTCCCCGAGCTCTTTGGAGGCGGCAACGCGCGGCTGGTCATGACCGGCGACGAAATCCTGGACGCGGGCGTGCAGGTCATGGCCCAGCCTCCCGGCAAGAAGAACCAGACCATCCACCTGCTGTCCGGCGGCGAAAAGGCGCTGACGGCGATCGCGCTGGTGTTCGCGATTTTCCAGCTCAATCCGGCGCCGTTCTGCCTGCTGGACGAAGTCGACGCCCCGCTGGACGACGCCAACACCGAGCGCTATTCGAAACTGGTGACCAGCATGAGCCGCGAAACGCAGTTCCTGTTCATCAGCCACAACAAGATCGCGATGGAGATGGCCGAGCAGCTGATCGGCGTGACCATGCAGGAACAGGGCGTTTCGCGCATCGTCGCGGTGGATATGGAGTCGGCCGTGTCGATGGCTGAGGCCGCATGAAGCGAAGGGCGAGGACGGCATGAGCAGTTTTACCGTCGGGCTGGCTGTCATCGGCGGCCTGCTGCTGGCGGTGCTGGTGGGCTGGAACACCTGGACCACCCGCAGGAACACGCCGCGCCAGGCCGAAGGCGCGCCGCTAGGGGCTCCGCGCACGCTGGAAGAGCGTGAGGACCCGGTGTTCGGCCCGAGCCTGTTCCCGGTGCTGCCGGTGGTGGAAAGAAAGCCCGGCCTGGACGCGCTGATCGATGTGCTGACACCGATCGCGCTGGACGCACCGGTCTCCGGCGAGGCGGCGCTGGCTGCCATACCGCCGACGCGTCGCGCCGGCAGCAAGCCGTTCGCCATCGAAGGGCTGAACGACAGCACGCAACAGTGGGAAACGCCACAGCCGGGCCAGCGCTACGGCACCTTCCAGGCCGGCGTGCAGCTGGCCAATCGCACCGGCGCGCTCAATGAGATCGAATATTCGGAGTTCGTCGTGAAGGTTCAGGCATTCGCCGACGCCATTAACGGCTCACCGGAGTTTCCCGAGATGCTCGACGAGGTGGCACGCGCCCGCGAGCTCGATCAGTTCGCGAGCGAACACGACGCCCAGCTCAGCTTCACGCTGCGCGCGACGAATGCGGCGTGGAGTCCCGGCTATGTGCAGCAGAATGCGGCCCGCCTGGGTTTCGTTGCCGGCGCCATTCCGGGCCGCATGGTGCTGCCCGCGGCCGCGCCCGCGTCGTATCCGGTGCTGGGGTTGTCGTTCGACACGCAAGCGGCGATGGCCGACGACCCGGCGCAGTCGGCCTTGCGTTCGCTCACGCTCAGCCTGGACGTGCCGCAGGTGCATCGCAGCGAGCAGCCGTTCGACCGCATGCGCGATGCCGCCAATACGCTGGCCGCCGCGATGGAGGGCGTGATCACCGACGACAACGGCCAGCCGATCCCGGCCGAGGCGCTGGATGTGATCAGCGCCGATCTGGAGCGGCTGTACGACACGCTGGATGCGCGCGATCTCGCAGCGGGTTCGCCGCAGGCGCGGCGCCTGTTTTCGTAAAGTCCCCGGTTCGCCGGCCGCGATTGCGCCATGCCCGTCCCACCGAAAGTCCAGGAACGCGCCGGCGCATTGCGCGAACTGTTGCACCACCATGCGCATCGCTACTACGTGCTGGACGAGCCGGAAATTCCCGACGCGGAATACGACAGCCTGTTTCGCGAGCTGCAGGAACTCGAAGGCCAATACCCCGAGCTGCTGACGCCCGATTCGCCGACCCAGCGCGTCGGCGGCAAGCTGCTGGAAGGCTTCGCCAAGGTGCGCCACAAGGTGCCCATGCTGTCGATCCGCACCGAAACCGACATCCAGGCCAGCGGCGCGCGCAGCTTCGACGCCCGGGTGCGGCGCGAGCTGGGTCTGGCCGAATCGGAGCCGCCGGTCGAATACGTGGCCGAGCTGAAATTCGACGGACTCGCCCTCAATCTGCGCTATGAAGACGGCGTGCTGGTGCAAGCCGCTACGCGCGGGGACGGCGAGGTCGGAGAGGATGTGACGCGGAACATCCGCACCATCGGGCAGATCCCCCTGCGCCTGCCCAAGGACGCGCCGCCGGTACTGGAAGTGCGCGGGGAGGTCTACATCCGCCGCGCCGACTTCGAAAAGCTCAACGAGCTGCAGCGCGAAAAGATCGCCAAGGGCGCGAAGGGGGAAAAGACTTTCGTCAATCCACGCAATGCCGCGGCTGGCGCCGTGCGGCAGCTCGATCCGAACATCGCGCGGCAGCGGCCGCTCAGCTTCTTTGCTTACGGCTGGGGCGAGGTGACGCCGCCGGAGCAGGGCGGACCGGCATTCGCGACACAGTTCGAAGCCCTGCTGACGCTGCGCTCCTGGGGCTTCCCGGTATCGACCCGCACGCAGCTCGCCACCGGGGCGCAGGAACTGATCGCCTATCACGAGGCGGTCGGCAAGGAGCGCGACAACCTGCCCTTCGATATCGACGGTGTCGTCTACAAGGTCAACAGCCTCGCGCTGCAGCAGCGGCTGGGCTTCGTGACACGCGAGCCGCGCTGGGCGGTGGCGCACAAGTACCCCGCGCAGGAGCAGATGACGACGGTCGAGAGCATCGATGTATACGTCGGCCGCACCGGCAAGCTGACTCCGGTGGCGCGGCTGGCGCCGGTGTTCGTCGGCGGCGTCACCGTCACCAACGCCACCTTGCACAACGAGGATGAAACCCACCGCAAGGACGTGCGGGTCGGCGACACCGTGATCGTGCGGCGCGCCGGTGATGTCATTCCGGAGGTGGTCGCCGTGGTCCCGGACCGGCGCACGCATAAGGCGCCGCCTTTCAGCATGCCCAGCCGGTGTCCGGTGTGCGGCTCCGAGGCGGTGCGCGAGGAGGGCGAGGTCGACTACCGCTGCACCGGCGGCCTGTTCTGCGGCGCGCAGCGCAAGCACGCCATCCTGCATTTCGCGCAACGCCGCGCGCTGGACATCGAAGGCCTGGGCGAAAAGCTGGTCGACCAGATGGTCGACGGCAACGTCATCAGGACGCTGCCGGATCTCTACCGGCTCGGCCTGAATGCGCTGGCCAGCCTCGAGCGCATGGCGGAGAAATCGGCGCAGAACCTGCTCGCGGCGCTGGAGCAGTCGAAGCGCACGAGCTTGACGCGCTTCCTCTACGGCCTGGGCATCCGCCACGTCGGCGAGAGCACGGCCAAGGACCTGGCGCGCCATTTCGGCCAGCTGGACGCGATCATGGATGCCAGTGTCGAGCAACTCCTGGAAGTCCCGGACATCGGCCCGGTGGTGGCCGAAAGCATCCACACCTTTTTCCAGCAGCGGCACAACCGCGAGGTGGTGGAACAGCTGCGGGCCTGCGGCGTCACGTGGGAAGAGGGCGCGCCGGCGGCGCGCGCGCCCAAGCCGCTGGCCGGCAAGACCATCGTGCTAACCGGCACGCTGCCCACGCTCAGTCGCGACGAGGCCAGGGATCTGCTCGAAGCGGCCGGCGCGAAGGTCGCCGGCTCGGTCAGCAAGAAAACCGATTACGTGATCGCGGGCGCCGAGGCCGGCAGCAAACTGGACAAGGCGCAGGAGCTGGGCGTGAAGGTGCTCGACGAAGACGGCCTGCGGTCGCTGCTGCGCGCCGGCTGAGGGGAGGCAGGCTAGGCCGGCGGCTGCGCTTCCGGCCGCAGCCAGAGCCACACGTTCACGCTCGTCATGATCGCAATGGCGACCAGCGGCAACCACAGCGGGCGCGCGAAGGCGAGCATGATCGCCGCTGCCACGGCCATCGTCACTGTCGCCATCCATTTGGCCGGGCGCCTGACCACCCCGCCACGGCGCCAGTCGCGGATGTGCGGACCCATGCGCGGATGGTTCTCCAGCCAGTGGGACAACCTTGGCGAGCTGCGCGCTGCGGCCCAGGCAGCCAGCAGGATGAACGGCACCGTCGGCAGCACCGGCAGGAAGGCGCCGATGATGCCCAGGACCAGGCTGATGACGGCAACGCCCTTGAGAAGCCAGCGCACCGGCCGCGAAAGCGGCCGCAGCAAGGGCTGATCCGGTTGAGGCGGCGCGGTATCCATGAACGGATTGTGCCGTCCGACGCTATGCTTAGGGCCTGTGAACAGGCACTGACATGACAGTCCGCGAAATCCTCAAGATGGGCGACCCCCGCCTGCTGCGCGTCGCCCAGCCGGTTGCGCAGTTCGACACCGACGCGATCCACCTGCTGGTTTCAGACATGTTCGACACCATGCGTGCCGCCAATGGCGCCGGACTGGCCGCGCCGCAGCTCGGCGTCGACCTCCAGCTGGTGATCTTCGGAGCCGACGGCGTGAATCCGCGCTATCCCGACGCGCCGCTGGTACCGCGCACAGTGCTGCTCAATCCCGTCATCACGCCGATCGGCACCGAGGAAGAAGAGGACTGGGAAGGTTGCCTGTCGGTCCCGGGGCTGCGAGGCAAGGTGCCGCGCTGGGCCCGCATCCGCTATACCGGCTTCGACCAATACGGCGACGCGATCGACCGCACGGCGGAAGGCTTTCATGCCCGCGTGGTGCAGCATGAATGCGATCACCTGATGGGCAAGCTCTACCCGATGCGGGTGCGCGACTTCACGAAGTTCGGGTTCACCGACGTGCTGTTTCCGGGACTGGACGCCGGGCAGGACGACTAACGTTGCAGGCCTGGGCCGTCAAGCCGCCAGCGCTTCCAGCAGCTCGGTCTCGATCTCGATCTGGCGTTTGTTCTGCTGCAGTTCGGCGCCGTCGATCAGGAAAGTGTCCTCGACCCGCTCGCCGAGTGTCGACACCTTCGCCAGCTGCAAGTTGATCTTGTGCCGCGCCAGCACGCGGGCCACCGAATACAGCAGGCCGACGCGGTCGCTCGCGGAAATGCTCAGCAGCCAGCGCTGCGCCTTCTCGTCGGGTGCGAGGTGCACGCGCGGTGCGATCGGAAAGCTCTTGACCCGGCGTGAAACGCGGCCGCGGCTGGGCGGCGGCAGCGGCCCAGCCCGCTCGATGGTGTGCTGCAGTTCCGCCTGCACCATGCTGATCAACTCGCGGTTGTGCTCCGGCAGCATCGAACTGACCACCTGGAAGGTATCGAGCGCATAGCCGTTGTTGGCGGTGTGGATCTTGGCGTCCAGGATGCTGAAGCCGGCCTGGTCGAAGTAGCCGCAGATGCGGGCGAACAGATCGGGCTGGTCCGGCGTGTACACGACGATCTGCAGGCCTTCGCCGACCGGCGACAGGCGCGCCCTGACGACCGCTTTCGCCTTGCCGACATGGCGCGACAGATGGCGCGTGTGCCAGGCGATGTCGCCGGCGTCGTGGCGCATGAAATAGCCGACGTCCAGCGTGTCCCACAGCTTCTTGTGCGCCTGGAACGGCAGCGCGTAAAGCGCCAGTTGCACCAGCGCCTCGCGCTTGCGCGCCTCGATCTCGGCATGGGGATCGGGGGCGCGTCCGCCAAGGGTGCGCAGCGTGAGGCGGTAAAGGTCTTCCAGCAGCTTGCCCTTCCAGGCATTCCACACCTTCGGGCTGGTGCCGCGGATGTCGGCCACCGTGAGCAGGTACAGCGCCGTCAGGTAGCGTTCGTTGCCGACACGCCTGGCGAACGTGGCGATGATGTCGGGATTGCTCAAGTCCTCTTTCTGGGCGATCCGGCTCATGGCGAGGTGCTGCCTCACCAGGAACTCGATCAGCGCGCAATCCTCCGCCTCGACGCCGTGCTGGCGGCAGAACACGCGCACGTCGCGCGCTCCCAGGTCGGAATGGTTGCCGCCCCGGCCCTTGGCGATGTCGTGGAACAGGGCCGCCACGTAGAGGATGTAGGGCTTGTCCCAGCCGCCGGCCAGCTGCGAGCAGAACGGGTACTCGTGCGCGTGCTCGGCGATGAAGAAGCGGCGGACGTTGCGCAGCACCATCAGGATGTGCTGGTCGACCGTGTAGACGTGGAACAGGTCATGCTGCATCTGCCCGACGATGCGGCGGAACGCCCAGACGTAGCGGCCCAGCACGGAGGTCTGGTTCATCAGGCGCATCGCGTGCGTGATGCCCCGCGGGGCCATCAGCATCGCCCGGAACGTGGCATGGTTGGCCGGGTCGTTGCGGAACTTGCTGTCCATCACCTTGCGGGCGTTGTACAGCGCGCGCAAGGTTCGCGCCGACAATCCTTCGGCGCCCACCGTGGTCTGGTAGACCAGGAAGGTCTCAAGGATGGCGTGCGGGTGCTTGAAGTACAGGTCATCGCCGGCAACCTCGATCATCCCGGCCTTGATCGAAAAGCGTTCGTTGATCGGCTGCGGCGTGTGGCCGCTGGGGTTCAGACGCTCCTCGATATTGAGCAGGAGGATCTGGTTGAGCTGCGTGACGGCCTTGGCGGCCCAATAGAAGCGCTTCATCAGCGCCTCGCTGGCGCGCGCGATCACGCGCCCGTCCGGGGCGGTCTGGGTCGTGTAGCCGAACGATTCCGCCGCGGCCGTCTGCAGGTCGAACACCAGGCGGTCCTCGCGCCGGTTGGCGATCACGTGCAGGCGCGCGCGGATCAGGCTCAGCAGGGCCTCGTTGCGCTTGATCTGGCGGGCCTCGAAAGCGGTCGCCAGCCCCTTGCGCGCCAGCTCATCCCAGCTCTTGCCCAGGCCCGCCGCCTTGGCGACCCACAGGACCACCTGCAAGTCGCGCAGGCCGCCGGGCGACTCCTTGCAATTGGGCTCCAGCGAATAGGGCGTGTTCTCGAACTTGGTGTGGCGCTGGCGCATCTCCAGCGTCTTGGCCGTGAAGTACGCCTTCGGATCGATCGTGGGCGCGAAGCGCTCCTGGAATTGCGCATAGAGCCGGGCATCGCCGGTGACGAGGCGCGATTCCAGCAGCGAAGTCTGCACCGTGACGTCGCTCCCCGCTTGCGCCACGCATTGCGAAACAGTGCGCACGCTCGAGCCGATTTCCAGTCCGGTGTCCCAGCAATTGCCGATGAACGCCTCGACCTTGCGCTTGAGTTCGGGATCGGCATCGGCCGAGGCACCGTCGGGCATCAGTACCAGCACATCGACGTCCGATTGCGGAAACAGCTCGCCGCGCCCGTATCCGCCGACCGCGACCAGCGCGAAGCCGGCCGGCAGGCCGGCGCTGTCCCACAACGACTTCAGCGTGACGTCCGCTTCGTACGCCAGCCGCTGCAGCAGGCCGCGGATGCCGCGTGCCGAACCGCCCTGGGCCTGCAGCGACGCCAGCAGCTCGCTCTTGCGGGCGCGGTAGTCGTCGCGCAGTGCCTGCAGACCGGGCACCGGCGGGGGAGGTGCCACCGCCAGGCTCATGCGTTCACGAAAGGCGGCGGGGGCGGGCTGCCGGCCGACAGCGTCATCACCTCGTACCCGGTTTCGGTGACGAGGATGGTGTGCTCCCACTGGGCCGACAGCGAATGGTCCTTGGTGACGATGGTCCAGCCGTCGTTGCCGAAGTCCTTGACGTCCTTGCGGCCGGCATTGATCATCGGCTCGATCGTGAACGTCATGCCGGGCTTGAGTTCATCCAGCGTACCGGGCCGGCCGTAGTGCAGCACCTGCGGATCCTCGTGGAAATTGCGGCCGATGCCGTGGCCGCAGAACTCGCGCACCACCGAGAAGCCGTTGCTTTCGGCGAATCTCTGGATCTCATAGCCGATATCGCCCAGATGGATACCGGGTTTGACCTGCATGATGCCGTGCCACATCGCCTCATAGGTCAGCGCGCACAGGCGCTTGGCGGCGATCGAGACTTCGCCGACCATGAACATGCGGCTGGTGTCACCGAACCAGCCGTCCTTGATCACGGTGACGTCGACGTTGACGATGTCGCCTTTCTTCAACGGCTTGTCGTTGGGAATGCCGTGGCACACCACATGATTGACCGAAGTGCACAGCGACGCCGGGTAGGGCGGGTAGCCCGCGGGCTGGTAGCCCAGCGTGGCGGAGGTCGTGCCCTGTTTCTTCATGCATTCCGCCGCCAGCCGGTCGATCTCCATGGTGGTGATGCCGGGCTTGATGTGCGGCGTCAGGTAGTCCAGCACCTCGGAGGCAAGCCTTCCCGCCACCCGCATGCCCTGGATACCCTCGGCGTCTTTTAAGGTAATGCTCATGAGTAGGGCTTGATAAACGGCCAATTATCCCAGAGGGCGAAATCCCTTGCCTTTGGAACTGGCGACTTTGCGGCGGACCTGCGTGCGGTTGGGCTCAAGTCGCCCTAGTTAAAATATGACTTCAGCATCATGGCCCCAGTCAGCGGCCTGCCGTCCACCGTTTCCCCGATCACACAGGCTTCATTTTGACCCTGCATATCACCGAGTTCGAAGGCGGCAGCGCTCTCAGCGACTTCAGAGTCCAGCAGCTGCTGCCCCGGCTGCAAGCCATCGACGGCAAGGTCAGCGGCATGAGCGCCCGCTTCGTGCACCTGGTCGCAGCCGACCATGCACCCACCCCGGCCGAACGGGAACACCTCGCAGCGCTGCTGACCTATGGGGAGCCGTACCGGGCATCGGTGGAGGGGGCTTTGATTGTCGTCACGCCGCGGTTCGGCACGGTTTCTCCATGGGCCTCGAAGGCCACCGACATCGCCCGCAACTGCGGCATCGCGCTGCGTCGAATCGAGCGCGTCACCGAATTCCATATCGGCTTGAAATCGCCGCTGATGGGCAAGGGCGGGCTGGAGCCGGTACAGCGGCTGGCGATCGCGCACCTGTTGCACGACCGCATGACCGAAAGCGTGATGTTCGAGCGCGGTGCCGCGCGCGGCCTGTTCACCGAAATCGAACCTGCGCCGATGGAATACGTGGATGTCCTGGCGGGTGGCCGGTCGGCGCTGGAAGAGGCCAACACGCAATTCGGCCTGGCCCTGGCCGAGGACGAGATCGAGTACCTGGTCGAGGCCTTCAAGGGCCTGGGGCGCAACCCGAGCGATGTCGAACTGATGATGTTCGCGCAGGCCAACAGCGAACACTGCCGCCACAAGATCTTCAACGCCTCGTTCACGATCGACGGCGTGGCGCAGGAACGCAGCATGTTCGGCATGATTCGCCACACCCACCAGATGAGCCCGCAGCACACGGTCATCGCGTATTCGGACAACGCATCAGTGATGGAAGGCGGCAGCGTCGAGCGCTTCCTCGCCAAGCCAACCAGCGCGTCGCGCTACGAGAAGGAAAGCGCCGTCAATCACGTGCTGATGAAAGTGGAAACCCACAACCACCCGACGGCGATCTCGCCTTTTCCCGGGGCTTCCACCGGCGCCGGAGGCGAGATCAGGGACGAGGGCGCGACCGGCCGCGGGTCCAGGCCCAAAGCGGGGCTGACCGGTTTCACCGTGTCCAAGCTTTGGGGCGGCAACTTCGGCAAGCCCGGGCACATCGCCAGCCCGCTGCAGATCATGGTGGAGGGCCCGCTCGGCGGAGCAGCCTTCAACAATGAGTTCGGCCGCCCGTGCCTGCTCGGTTATTTCCGCGAATACGAGCAGCAGGCGGGCGAGGTCATGCGCGGCTACCACAAGCCCATCATGATCGCGGGCGGCGTGGGCGCGATCGACGCAGGCCTCACGAAAAAAATCGACTTCCCGGCCGGTACCTTGTTGATCCAGTTGGGCGGTCCGGGCATGCGCATCGGCATGGGCGGCGGCGCCGCCAGTTCCATGGCCACCGGCGCCAATGCGGCCGAACTCGACTTCGATTCGGTGCAGCGCGGCAATCCCGAGATCGAGCGGCGCGCCCAGGAGGTCATCAACCATTGCTGGGCGCAAGGCCAGGCCAATCCGATCCTCGCGATCCATGACGTGGGCGCGGGCGGGCTGTCCAACGCCTTTCCCGAACTGACCAACGACGCCGGCCGCGGCGCCCGGTTCGACCTGCGCAAGATCCCGCTGGAAGAGTCCGGGCTCGCGCCCAAGGAAATCTGGTGCAACGAGAGCCAGGAGCGTTATGTGCTGGCGATCGCGCCCGAGGCGCTGGAGCAGTTCAAGTCTTTCTGCGAGCGCGAGCGCTGTCCGTTCGCGGTGGTGGGCGTGGCGACGCAGGAGCGGCAATTGGTGCTGGGGGAAGTCGACTTGCCCCTTCCCCCGCCGGGGGAAGGCCGGGATGGGGGCACACGCCAAGTGCCCCCATCCCAACCCTCCCCCGGAGGGGGAGGGAGCAAACATCCAGTCGATATGCCCATGAACGTCCTGCTGGGCAAGCCGCCGAAGATGCACCGCGATGTGAAGACCGTCAGGCGCGAATTCAAGCCGGTCGACTTGACGGGCGTGAGCCTGCAGGACGCCGCGTTCAAGGTGCTGGGTCATCCGACCGTTGCGTCCAAGCGCTTCCTTATCACCATCGGCGATCGGACCGTGGGCGGGCTGTCGCACCGCGACCAGATGGTCGGGCCATGGCAGGTGCCGGTGGCCGACTGCGCCGTGACGCTGGCCGATTACACGGGCTTTGCCGGCGAGGCGATGAGCATGGGCGAACGCACGCCGCTCGCCACCATCGACGCTCCCGCGTCCGGGCGCATGGCCGTGGCCGAGGCGATCACGAACCTGCTGGCGGCGCCGATCGAACTGGCACGGGTCAAGCTGTCGGCGAACTGGATGGCGGCCTGTGGCGAGCCCGGCGAGGACGCGGCGCTGTACGAAACAGTGCGCGCCGTCGGCATGCAGCTGTGCCCCGCGCTGGGCATTTCCATTCCGGTCGGCAAGGACAGCCTGTCGATGCGCACGCAGTGGACCGAACCGGCGGGCTCGCCGGGTGGCGATAGGGCGCGGAAGGTCACGTCGCCAGTGAGCCTGGTCGTTAGCGCTTTCGCGACTCTGGCCGACGTGCGCGGCACGCTCACGCCCCAGCTCGATGCGAGCGAAGACACGACGCTGATCCTCATCGACCTGGGCCGCGGCCGCAGCCGCATGGGCGGCAGCATCCTTGCGCAGGTGCTGGATCAGGTCGGCCACGAGGTGCCGGACCTGCATGATGCACAGGACCTGGTCCGGCTGGTCGGTGCGGTGAACGCACTGCGGGCCCAGGGCAGGATCCTGGCTTACCACGACCGCAGCGACGGCGGCCTGTTTGCCGCCGTCTGCGAGATGGCCTTCGCCGGGCACGTCGGCGTGTCGCTGAACGTGGACCTGCTGGTCATCGAGGGCGACGGTGTTTCCGATGGCCGCGCCGATTACGGCGACGCGAAGAACTGGGCAAACCAGGTCGCCGCGCGGCGTGAAGAGCTCACCCTGAAGGCTTTATTCAACGAAGAACTCGGCGTGCTGCTGCAGGTGCGCACTGCGCAGCGCGATGAGGTGATGCAACTGCTGCGCGAACACGGCCTGTCGAAGTACAGCCATTTCGTCGGCCAGACCCGGCCCGATTCATCGGGTATCGAAGTCGGCAAAGGCGAGGTGCAGGTCTGGCGCGACACCAAGGCGGTGTTCTCCGCCAGCTTGTCGAGCCTGCACCAGGTGTGGGACGACGTGAGCTGGCAAATCTGCCGGCAACGAGACAACCCCGCGGGCGCGGATGCAGAGCATGCGGCGGCTGGCGATGTTGCTGATCCTGGGCTGCATGTGGTCCTGCCTGAGGGGGGCACATCTGTGGCCATCCACCTCGCCCGCCCGAAGGTCGCCATCCTGCGCGAGCAGGGCGTCAATTCGCATGTCGAGATGGCCTACTGCTTCACCGAGGCCGGCTTCGATGCCTACGACGTGCACATGACCGACCTGCAGACCGGCCGCGCCCGGCTGCAGGACTTCAAGGGCTTCGTCGCTTGCGGCGGATTCAGCTACGGCGATACTCTGGGTGCGGGCATCGGCTGGGCGCGCAGCATCACATTCAATGCCCGGTTGGCCGACCAGTTCAAGGCCTTCTTCAGCCGCGGCGACACCTTCGCACTCGGTGTGTGCAACGGCTGCCAGATGATGGCCGAGCTGGCCGGCATCATTCCGGGCGCGCAGGCCTGGCCGCGCTTCACGACCAACCGCAGCGAGCGCTTCGAGGCTCGCTTGTCGCAAGTGGAGGTGCTGCAGTCTCCGAGCCTGTTCTTCGCCGGCATGGCGGGCAGCCGCCTGCCGATTGCTGTGGCACACGGCGAGGGTTTCGCGAATTTCGATCAGCGCGGCGACCGGCGCGAGGTGATCTCGGCAATGCGCTTCACTGACAATCACGGCCGGCCGACCGAAGCCTATCCGTTCAACCCGAACGGCAGCCCCGGCGGCCTGACGGCGGTGACGACGGCCGACGGGCGCTTCACGGCGCTGATGCCGCACCCGGAACGCGTCTTCCGCAATATCCAGATGAGCTGGACTTCCGGCGACCGTCACGCGTTCAGTCCCTGGATGCAGATCTGGCGCAACGCGCGCAAGTGGGTCGGATAGGGCCGGCACGATCTCGGGTTGGTCCCGATGCACGGCGGGGGAAGCGAAGCTTCAATGGCCGGATGAGCAATCCGAGCGGCGCCACACCGGCGCCTGCCACGCGCGAGCTGCAGACGCTGCGCCTGACTGACCCGCTGCGCTGGTTGCGCGCCGGCTGGGGCGACCTGATGGCCGCACCCGGCATCGCCCTGTTCTACGGCCTGAGTTTTTGGCTGCTGGCCGTGATGCTGCAGGCCGTGTTCCACAACATGCCCGAATACACGATTTCTTTCGTCTCGGGCTGCTTCCTGGTCGGGCCGTTCCTGGCGATGGGGCTGTACGAGGTCAGCCGACGGCGCGAGCAGGGTTTGCCGCAAAGCCTGGGCGCTTCGCTCATCTGCTGGAACAGGCACCTGAGCAGCATGGGAACGCTGGTGCTGGTGCTCCTGCTGCTGGAACTGCTCTGGGGCCGCGCGTCGCTGGTGGTGTTCGCACTGTTCTTCAACACCGCGATGCCGACCACCGCCGGCATTTTGCAAGCCATCTTCAACCCGAAGAACTGGCAATTCATCGTCATGTACACGATGGTGGGCGCAGTTTTCGCCGGCCTGGTGTATCTGAGCTGCGTGGTATCCATTCCCATGATCCTGGACCGCGACACCGATGCGATTTCCGCCGGCCTCGCCAGCATGGAGGCCGTGACCTCGCGCCCAGGCACCATGCTGGTCTGGGGCGTGCTGATCGTCGCACTGGTGCTTGGCGCCCTGATGCTCCCCTGGGCGGTGGGACTGCTCGTGGTGGGGCCGTGGTTGGGCCACGCCAGCTGGCATGCCTATCGGGGCTGCTTCGTCTGGCGTGCGCCTGCGGCCGGCGCGCCTGCCTGATGATCAGCCCGAGCGCGGCAGCCCGGGCTCAGGTGCGAACTGCGGGGATCGGCGAGTCCGCTATCGGGCTGGAGCGACCAGGGCACCTTCGATTCCGTGCCGCTGCAGCGCGGCTGACACGAAGCCCGAGGACTTCATCTCCTCGACGAACGCCGACACGTAGCGGGCACCGGCCTCGCGCCCCTTCGGCAGCCCCATGGCCTGCTGAATCACCATGAATCGCCCGTCTAGCAGCCGCAGCCCCGGCAAGCGCTTGGCGTCCGCCTGCAGTTGCTGCCTGACGCCGGCCGCGACTTCCAGGTTCTGGGCCAGGAAGAGATCGGTCACGGCCGGTGAGGTCGGCGCCTTCACCAGCTTGGCGGCCTTGAGTTCGCGGGTCAGGTAAAGGTCGTAGGCACTGCCGTTGCCCACCGCGATGCGGTTGCCGGGCCGGTCCACTTCCTCGTTGCGCCGGATCGGCGAGTCGTTGCGCACAAGGTACGCGCCCTCGATGATGACGTAGGGCGGTGTCTGCAGCATGTCGTTGCCGCGGACCGGATCGATCGCGACGAACGCGATGTCCACTTGCGCCGCTTTCACCGCTTCGACGACCCGGCCGGCTGCATTGAAGGTGACCAGTTCCACCGGCACGCCCAGGCGCCGACCCAGTTCGCGCGCCAGATCCACCGACACGCCGCCCGGCTCGCCGGTAGCGGCGTCCTTGGCTGCGAGGATCGGGTTGCCGAAGTTGATCGCGGCGCGCAGCTTCCCGGTCGGCGCCAGCTCCGTCACGGGCGCCGCCGGCTGCGAGGCGCAGGACGCCAGGAGCGCGGCGATGCCGAGATGCGCGGCCAAGATCAGGCTTGCGACCCACCGCATGCTGCGGGGCGACCCCGGCCCCTGCTCGAATGCCGGGGCGAAACGGGACGAATCGTTCAGAACACCACCTTCTGGCCCGGATCGATGACGACCATCTGTGTCGGGCTGTTCCCCAGGGCCGCCTTGAATTCCGCCGGCGTGCCGCGCAGAAGCGGGGTCGTGCCGTAATGGATCGGCAACGCGTACTTGGGCTTGATCCATTCACGGATGACCATGGCTGCCTCGCTCGGATGCATGACGAAGTGGCCGCCGATCGGGATCATCACCAGATCGGGCCGGTAGGCCTCTGCGATCAGCCGCATGTCGCCGAACACGCCGGTGTCGCCTGTATGCCAGATCTTGAAGCCGTTTTCCAGTTCGATGATGAAGCCGACCGGTTGGCCACCGTTGTAGGTCTCGCGCTTGTTTGTCGCGGGGTTGGTCCAGGTCAGCTCCGAATCGTGCTCGGCGTGAACTTGCGTGATCTTGATGCCGGGTCCGATGGGGGCCGCCGTGCCGCCCTTGCCCATGCGCATGGCGAGTTCGGCGGGCACGAGATTGAGCGAGATCATCGTCGACTGGAGCCCCTGGGGCGAAACGATCGGCGCGTTGTTCTTCCTGGCCAGCGCGGGCGCATCTTCGAAGTGGTCGCCGTGCGCATGCGTGACCAGGATGAGGTCGACCCTGCCCAGCGCGTCGAGGTTCTTGAATTGCGCGGGCGTCTTTGGATTGTTGATCAACCAGGGATCGATCACGATCACTTTCCCGCCGGGCGTGGTGATGCGAGTGGCGGACTGGCCCAGCCACAGGATTTCGGTCTTGCCGGCCACTGGCGTCGCGCCGGCGGTTGCCGCGGTTCCAATCATCGGCACCGCCGGCGGGGCAGTCGTGCACGCAGCCGCGAGCGCGAGCAGGGTAAGCGCCAAAGCGGCTCGGGGCAGCGAACGGAACGAGGGCATGGACGTCTCCTTGGTTGTTGTGCCAAGGGATTGAAGCCCGCGGCGCTCTCCTAGTCAATCGGGAGAGCGCGAAGAAGCGCGGCGAGCGATGCGCGCTCCCGGGCGCCGCTCAATCGCCGTAGCGCAGCACGACTCGACCGTAAATGCTGCCGCCGCGCATCCGGTCGAGGACCTGGTTGACCTGGTCCAGGGGCTGCGACTCGGTGCGGCAGCGCAGCTTGCCGGCAGCGGCCATCTCGAGCACCGCGCGCAAATCGTCGCGCGTGCCCACGGCGCTACCGACGACACGGATTTCGCGGCCGACCAGGGCGAGTGCGGCAAAGGTGAGGGGTTGCGCGGGCAGTCCGACCACCGCCAGCGTGCCGGTCGGACGCAGCACGACCATCGCCGCATCGAAGGCTGCCTTCGCGGCGGACGTCACCACGGCCACGTGCACGCCGCCGGCCTTGGCCAGCGCCTTGAGCGCGGCTGAATCGGCCGCATCGAGCACACGCGCCGCACCCAGTTCGGTGGCCAGCGCGAGCTTTTCCTGGGACACGTCCAGGCCGATCACTTCGGCACCCAGCGCCTTCGCGATCTGCACCGCCAGGTGCCCGAGGCCGCCGACCCCGAAAACGGCGACCCGCTGGCCGGACGCCACACCGGCTTTCTTCAACGCGCGATACACGGTCACACCGGCGCAGAACAAAGGTGCGGCCTCCTCGGGTCCCAACGCGTCGGGGACGGCAATGGCATGGCTGGCCTTGGCGCGCATGAATTGCGCATAGCCGCCATCCACCATCAGCCCGGTGATCACGCCTTTGCGGCACAGGTTCTCGTTACCCTCGAGGCATTGCTCGCACGCGCCGCAGCTCTGGTACAGCCACGCGACGCCAACACGCTGCCCAATTTCCAGGTTGGAAACCGCGCTGCCTTTCGCGACGATCCGGCCGACCGCCTCGTGACCCGGAATGAGGCCCTGCTTGGCGGCGCCGCGAAAGACCGGCTGATCGCCATCGATGATGTGCAGATCGGAGTGGCAGACACCGCATGCTTCGAGCTGGATCAGCACTTCGTCGTCGGCGGGCGTAGGCGTGGGCAACTCCTCGATCGCGAGAGGGGCACCGAATTCTTTCAGGACGGCTGCTTTCATTCATCACCTTGTTCGGCGGCAACGCGCCACCGGTGCCGAATTACACACCGGGCATCCGCGTTAAACAAGCCGCCGCGCCTGCGTACACTTGCCGCCATGTCACCTGCACGACTCGCCACCATCGACTCGCTGCGCGGCGTGGCCATCGTTTGGATGACCGTGTTCCATTTCTGCTTCGATTTGAGCTACTTCGGATGGCTGAAGCAGAACTTGTATACCGATCCGTTCTGGACCTGGCAGCGCACGGCCATCGTGAGCCTGTTCCTGTTCTGCGCGGGCCTGGGCCAGGCGACCGCCGTCGCCCGGGGCCAGGACTGGCACCGGTTCTGGAAACGCTGGAGGCAGGTTGCCGCTTGCGCGCTGCTGGTCACCGCCGGCTCGTACCTGATGTTCCCCAGGAGCTTCATCTACTTCGGCGTGCTGCACGGCATCGCGTTGATGCTCATCGCCGTGCGGCTGACGGCCGGTTGGCGCCGCTGGCTGTGGCTGGCCGGAGCACTGGCCATTGCCATGAAGCCGCTCGCGTTCTTCGCGCACCTGCGGTGGCCCGAACTGGATTTCCTGAACCACGCCGCCTGGAACTGGCTGGGACTGATAGAGCGCAAGCCCGTCACCGAAGACTATGTGCCGCTGTTTCCGTGGCTCGGCGCGATGTGGTGGGGCATGGCGGCGGGGCAATGGCTGCTGGCTCGCCGGCCGCAATGGCTGCAGGCCCGTTGGCCCGCTGGCGCGGCGCCTTTGGCCTGGCTCGGACGCTGGAGCCTGACCTGGTACATGCTGCACCAACCGGTGATGATCGGGATTCTCGGCGCGATCCACTGGCTGACGACGCGGCCCTGAGCCGAAAAAAAGCGGCCTCGCGGGCCGCCCTGGATTCCGGGTGCTGAAACCCCGGACCTGCTCCGGGGCTCAGGACGACGGGACTTACTCCACCTTGGCCTTGCCGCGCAGGTCTTCCTGGAACTTGGCCAGCTTTTGCTGCTGCAGCTGCTGGGCGATCTGGGGCTTGACTTCCTCCAGCTTGGGCAGCTGCGCGTTGCGCACGTCCTCCAGCCGGATCACATGCCAGCCGAACTGCGTCTTGACCGGCTCCTGGGTGGTCTGGCCCTTGTTCAGTTTGACCAGGGCTGCCGAAAACTCGGGCACGTAGCTGGCTGCGTTGGCCCAGTCCAGGTCGCCGCCATTGGCACCCGAGCCCGGGTCCTTCGACTGCTTCTTGGCGATCTCGTCGAACTTGCCGCCCTTCTTGAGCGAAGCGATGATGGCCTTGGCCTGGTCTTCCTTTTCCACCAGGATGTGGCGGGCATGGTATTCCTTGCCGCTATTGGCCGCCGCGAACTTGTCGTATTCGGCCTTGATCTCGTCGTCCGTCACCGGGTTCTTCTTCTGGTAGTCGGCGAACAGCTCGCGGATCAACAGTGTCTGGCGCGCCAGTTCCATCTGGGCCTTGAAGTCGTCGCTGCCATCCAGCCCGCGCTGCTGCGCTTCCTGCATGAAGATCTCGCGCGCGATGACTTCGTCCTTGAGCTGGCCTTCCATTTCAGCCGAAACCGGACGGCCGGCCTTGGCCAGCTGGGCCGCCAAGGCTTCGACACGGGCCTTGGGCACGGGCTTGCCGTTGACGATGGCGACGTTTTGCGCCAGGGCAGGCACAGCGATGCCGATGAGTGCTGCCGCCGCGGCGGACAGGATGACTTGCTTCATTGGGATTCCCTTGGGAAGTCAGGAGGGGGTCAGAAAGTTTCAATCGCGAGAGCGTGCAGCCCCCGGTCAACAAATTCTTGCAGCGCATCATACACAAGCCGATGGCGCGCCACACGAGGGCGCCCAGCGAACAAAGGCGAGGCAATCCGCACCCGGAAATGGGTGCCGTAGCCCGTGCCATCGGCGCCTGCGTGCCCGGCATGGGCGAAGCTTTCGTCGATCACTTCGAGCAGGGTCGGCGCCAGGAGTTCCGCCAGGCGCTGGCGCAGCGCTTCGGCCGTGATGCCGGTGCCGGCGGTCCTGTCCTGGCTCACGGTTCGCGGACCTGGTCGGCCTTGAGGTAGCGGCCCAGGTACAAAGCCTGGGCGATCACGAACAAGGCCATCAGCCCCAGGCCGCCGAACAGCTTGAAGTTCACCCAGGTGTTGGTGTCGAAGTTGAACGCCACCCACAGATTTGCGACGCCCATGATCGCGAAGAAAACGATCCAGCTCCAGTTCGTGACGCGCCAGGCGGCGTCCGGCAGCTCGAGCTGCGACCCCATCAGGGTCTTGAGCAGGTTCTTGCGGAACACGAGCTGCCCCGCCATCAAAGTACCGGCCATGAGCCAGTACAGCACCGTGGGTTTCCATTTGATGAAAGTCTCGTTCTGCAACGCGATCGTCGCGCCGCCGAACAGCACGATCACGGCCAGGCTGACCCACTGCATCGGCTCCACCTTGCCGGTGCGGTGGCGCAGCCAGGCGATCTGGATGACGGTCGCCGCGATCGCCACGCCTGTGGCCACATAAATGCCCGCGAGCTTGAACGCGACGAAGAACAGGATGATGGGAAAAAAGTCGAGAAGCAGTTTCATCTAATCGCGATCATTTGCCTTCTTCGGCTTTGAAGTCCAGGGACGCTGAGTTCATGCAATAACGCAGGCCGGTGTCGGTGGGCCCGTCCGGGAACACGTGGCCCAGGTGAGCGCCGCATTGCGCGCAGACGGTTTCGGTGCGCACCATGCCCAGGCTGCTATCGGTGATCTCCTTGATGGCGCCGGGCACGGCCTGCGAAAAACTGGGCCAGCCGCAGCCCGCATCGAACTTGGTGTCCGAGTCGAACAGCTTGTTGCCGCAGCAGATGCAATGATAGCTGCCGTCGTCCCACACCGCTTCGTACTTGCCGGTAAAAGGCCTTTCGGTGGCGGCATGGCGCGTCACTTCGAAGGCGCGCGGCTCGGCGCCTTTTTGCGTGAGCAGCGCCTTCCACTCGGCATCGGATTTCTCGAACTTGTATGTCATGAGGAGCAGCTGATTTCGATTTGTGAGGCCCAGTCGGGCGGAAAGCCAGCCTTCGCGTCCTGCCCCGGATGTTCTTCATATGGGGCTTGGACCAGCGCCAGCAAGGCTTCGACTTCCGAAAAGTCCTTGAGTTTCGCCTGCCTTATCGCCAGCTCGCACAAATGATTGCGCAGCACGTATTTCGGGTTGGTCTTGAGCATCAGGTCGGCGGCCAGGGCAGGCCCGACCGACTGTAGCCGCTGCGAATACTGGAGCGACCAGGCATCGAAGGCTTCGCGCGCCAGGAACAGGTCGCGCACGGTGTCCGCGCTTTCGCCGGCAACGTGGCGCGACAGCCGCCGCCAGAAGATCGTGTAGTCGACGCGCTCGGCGGCGAGCAGCTTGAGGATGCCCTCGATCAGCTCGCGATCGCCCGGTTGCACATCGCTCAAGCCGAGCTTGGCGCGCATCCGGGCCTCCAGTTCGCGCGGCAGCACGGCTTTATAGGATTCGAGCGCGGCCAGGGCCATTTCCTGATCGCCGATCAGCGGCAACAGGGCCTGTCCGAGGCAAAACAGATTCCAGTACGCCACATTCGGCTGGCGGTTGTAGGCGTAACGACCTTGCTCATCGCTGTGGTTGCAGATGTGGCCGGGATCGAACGCATCGAGAAACTGGAAGGGCCCGTAGTCGATGGTCAGGCCCAGGATGCTCATGTTGTCGGTGTTCATGACCCCGTGGCAGAAGCCCACCGCCTGCCACTGCGCGACCATGGCCGCCGTGCGCTCGCTGACCCGCTCGAGCATGGCGGCATAGGCATTGCCCGAGAAACGGCCCGTCTCCCGGCATTCGGGATAGAAGTCGTCGATCACGTAATCGGCCAGTTTCGCGAGCTCGTCGTGC
>DATNBX010000067.1:0-11834 GCA_035571795.1 Ramlibacter sp. | reverse complement strand
GACCGCGGCATCACGGTCGCCGGACTGCCGTTGCTGCCGCTGGCGGTCTTCGCCGGTTGGGCGATCCTGATTGGCGCGGCGGCCTGGGTGGCCGAAGCAGGACCGCGGGACGACTGATCCGCATGCTCTCGCCTCCACTGGTCCTCGGTGCCTCATTCGCCTACCTGCTGCTGCTGTTCGGCGTGGCTTACTGGGCCGACAGCCGCGCCGTCGCAGGTCGCTCGGTGATCGGCAACGCCTGGGTCTACACGCTGTCGATGGGCGTCTACTGCACCGCCTGGACTTATTTCGGCAGCATTGGCCGCGCCGCGGCGTCGGGCCTGTGGTTCCTGCCGATCTACCTCGGACCGACACTCGCGATGCTGCTGGCCGGCTCCGTCCTGCGCAAGATGATCCGGATCGCGCGCAGCTACCGCATCACGTCCATTGCCGATTTCATCTCCAGCCGCTACGGCAAGAGCCGCGCGCTGGCCGCGCTGGTCACCCTGATGGCGTTGGTCGGCATCCTGCCGTACGTGGCGCTGCAGCTCAAGGCCATCGCCAGCGGGCTGGCGCTGCTCACGGCGCTGCCCGGGGCAACGGCGGCCGCGCACGTGCCCTGGTGGGGCGACAGCACGCTGTACATCGCGCTGGTGCTGGCCGGCTTCACGGTCGCGTTCGGCACCCGCCATCTGGACACCAGCGAGCGCCACGAAGGGCTGGTCGCCGCGATCGCCGCCGAATCGGTGGTCAAGCTGGTGGCCTTCCTGGCGGTCGGCATCTTTGTCTGCTGGGGCCTGTTCGATGGGCCGGGCGACATCTTCGCGCACGCCGCCGCGCGCGCCGACCTGAAGCCGCTGCTGGGCCTGGGCGGCGAAAGTGGCTTCGCCGGCGGCCAGTGGTTCGCGCTGACGCTGCTGGCCATGCTGTCGGTGATCTTCCTGCCGCGCCAGTTCCAGGTGATGGTGGTCGAGAACGTCGACGAGCGCCACGTCACGCGCGCCACCTGGGCCTTTCCGCTGTACCTGCTGCTGATCAACCTGTTCGTGCTGCCGATCGCACTGGGCGGGCTGCTGCACTTCGGCAACGGCGGCGCCGACCCCGAAACCTTCGTGCTGTCGCTGCCGCTCGCGCGGGAACAGCCGCTGCTGGCGCTGGTCGCCTTCATCGGCGGGCTGTCGGCGGCCACCGGCATGGTGATCGTCGAGGCCATTGCCGTCTCCACCATGGTCAGCAACGACCTGCTGATGCCGCTGCTGCTGCGCCTGGGCGGCCGCCGCTGGGGCGACCTGAGCGGATTGCCGCTGGTGCTCAGGCGCGTGGTCATCGTCGCGCTGTTGCTGCTGGGCTATCTGTACTTCCGCATTGCCGGCGAGGCCTACGCCCTGGTCAGCATCGGGCTGATCAGCTTCGCCGCGGTCGCCCAGTTTGCGCCGGCGCTGCTGGGCGGCATGTACTGGAAGGGCGGCACGCGAGCCGGTGCGCTGGCAGGCCTGTCCGCCGGCTTCGCCCTGTGGACCTGGACGCTGCTGCTGCCGTCGATCGCCAAGTCAGGGTGGCTGCCGACCGGGTTCCTGACCGACGGGCCTTTCGGCATTGCGCTGCTGCGGCCGGAGCAGCTGTTTGGTTTGACCGGACTGGACAGCCTGACGCATGCGCTGCTCTGGAGCCTGCTCGCCAACGCCGGCGCCTATGCCGTGGTGTCGCTGGCGCGTGCGCCGTCCGCGGGCGAGGCCGGCCAGTCGCTGCTGTTCGTCGACGTTTTCCAGCGCACGGCGTCGGCGCCGGTGTTCTGGCGCGGCCGGGCCCGGCTGGCCGAGTTGCAGCAGCTGGCGACCCGTTTCCTCGGCGTGGATGCGGCGCAGCGGCTGTTCGCCGACTATGCGCGGGGCACCGGCGTCGCCAGGATCGAGCGGATCGAGCCCGACGCGCGGCTGGTGCAGCATGTGGAAACGCAGCTGGCCGGCGCCATTGGCAGCGCGTCGGCGCGCGCGGTGATGGCCAGCGTCGTCCAGGAGGAGCCGCTGGCCAGGCAAGACATCCTGCGCATGCTCGACGAAGCTTCGCAGGTACGGGCGCTGAACCGGCAGCTCGAAAGCGTCGACCGGCTGAAGGACGACTTCATGTCCTCCGTGACCCACGAGCTGCGTACGCCGCTCACGTCGATCCGCGCGTTCGCCGAGCTGATGCGCGACGAGCCGGAGATGGACGCACCGCAGCGCCAGCAGTTTCTCGACCTCGTGGTCACGGAAGCCGAGCGCCTCAGCCGCCTCGTCAACCAGGTGCTGGATATGGCGAAGATCGAGTCCGGCAACGCCGACTGGAGCAACGATGCAATCGACCTGGGCGAGCTGATCGCGCATGCGGTACAGACCACGGCCGGGACGTTCCGCGAGCGCGGTGCGCAGCTGCAGGTGGAGCAGCCCGCGCAGATACCGGTGCTGCATGCGGACCGCGACCGGTTGCTGCAAGTGGTGCTCAACCTGCTGTCCAACGCCGTGAAGTTCGTGCCCCAGGGCAGCGGCCGCGTGACCGTGCGCCTGCGCAGCGGCGAGCGCGGCGCCAGCGTCGAGGTGTGCGACAACGGGCCCGGTGTGGCAGCGGACCAGCACCAGCTGGTCTTCGAAAAATTCCGCCAGGGGGGCGTTGCCAGCCACCGGCCGCAGGGCACGGGGCTGGGCTTGCCGATCAGCCGCCAGATCGTCGAACATTTCGGCGGCCACATGTGGTTGAAGTCGGAACCCGGGCAAGGCGCCTGTTTCGGATTCGAACTGCCATGGCATCGCGAGGAGACAACACAATGACGCACAGGATCCTGATCGCCGACGACGAGCCCAACATCGTCATCTCGCTCGAATTCCTGATGAAACGGGAGGGCTACGAGGTCAGCGTGGTGCGTGACGGGCCGGCGGCGCTGGCGGCGATCCGGCTCGAACGTCCATCGCTGGTGCTGCTGGACGTGATGATGCCGGGCATGAGCGGCTTCGAGGTATGCCAGGCGGTGCGCGCCGACGAGTCGCTCGCCGGCGTGAAGATCGTGATGCTGACCGCCAAGGGCCGCGACACCGATCTGGCCAAGGGCACGGCGCTGGGCGCCGATGCCTACGTGACCAAACCGTTCGCGACCCGCGAGCTGGCCGAGCGCGTGCGGGAACTGCTGGCGGCGGCATGATGCATCGCACCGGGATCGCATGAAGATAGACCGCCGCGAGCTGATCGCAACGCTTGCCCCCGGGCTGCTGCTCGGGGTGACGGCGGCCGGCGCGGCGCTGCTGTTGGCCGCGACGCTCGAGCCGGCCGAGCGCGCCGCCTTCACGGCGATGCTCGAGTCACGCGGCGCGTTGCTGCTGCTCGCCTGGCTGGTGCTGTCGGGTGCGGTCGGCGCGCTGCTGCGCAGCGCCTATCTGCGCTGGGTCGCCGCAGCCGCCCGCCTCGCCGAACAGGCCGGCGTGCTGGTCGCGGCCGATGCGCCGCGCGATATAGAACCCGCGGGCAGTTCCGAAACGCGGGCGCTGGCTGGCCTGTTCAATCAGCTGGCGCGGCAACGCGGCGCGCTGCGGGCCGATGTCGCCGCCCAGGTGCGGCAGGCCAGCCTGGGGATCGAACAGGAGCGCAACCGGCTGGCCGCGCTGATGGCCGAACTCACCCAAAGCGTCGTGGTCTGCAACCTGGATGGCCGCATCCTGCTGTACAACAGCCGCGCCAGGGCGCAGTTCAAGGCCCTGTCGCAGGCGCCGGAACAGGCCGGCGGTGCCGAGCTGATCGGCATCGGCCGGTCGATCTACGGCGTGTTCGACCGCAACCTGGTGGCCCATGCGCTGGAAAACATCCGTTACCGCATGGCGCGCGGCGCCGCCAGCCCGTCGACGCAATTCGTCACCGCTACACCGGCCGGACAGTTGCTGCGGGTGCAGATGGCGCCGGTGCGCACGGGCGAAGCCGCGGCCGACGGCACCGTCGGCATCGGCGGCTTCGTGATGATGCTCGACAACGTGACCCGCAGCTTCCAGGAGGAGTCGATGCGCGACCAGCTGCTGCACGGATTGACCGAGGGCAGCCGCTCGTCGCTGGCCAACATGCAGGCGGCGATGGACATGCTGGCGCTTCCCGATGTGGAGCCCGCGATGCGGGATCGCTTCCTGGGCGTGGTGCGCGAAGAGGTTTCGGCCCTGAGCTTGCGCGTCGCCGACATGGCCAAGCGCGAGGTGCAGGGACTCAAGACGCGCTGGCCGATGGAAGAGATGCTGGGTTCCGACCTGGTCGCCGCGGCCCTGCGGCAGATCGAGCAGCGCTGCGGCCGGCCGGTTTCGGCGGAAGACGTCGACCGGGCGCTGTGGCTGCTGGTGGACAGCTTTTCGCTGTTGCAGGCATTGAGTTACCTGGCGCGCCGGCTGGTCGACGAGTTCGATGTCCGGTTCCTGCAGCTGCGGCTGAGGGCGGCGGGCGAACGCGCGCAGCTGGACCTGGTCTGGTCCGGCCATGCGGTGAACAACGAAACCGTGATGAGCTGGGAGCTGGAGCCGATGCGTTTCGAGGGCGAGAGCACGCCGTTGTCGGTGCGCGACGTGGTCGACCGCCACGGCGGCGAAATGTGGTTCGAGCGCGAGCGCGTGCGCTACCAGGCCTTTTTCCGCTTCCTGTTGCCGCTGGCCAGCGGACAGGAGTCGCTGGAAGCCGGTGAGATCCTGCAAAGCCAGAGCCGTCCCGAGTACTACGACTTCGACCTGTTCAGCGCCAGCGCCGAGACCACCGCGCTGGACGACCGCTCGCTGTCTTCCCTCGCCTATACCGTGTTCGACACCGAAACCACGGGCCTGTCGCCCGCCGGCGGGGATGAGATCATCCAGATCGGCGCCGTGCGCATCGTCAACGGCCGGATGTTGCGGCAGGACTGCTTCGAGCAGCTGGTCGACCCCGGGCGGATGATTCCGCACGCTTCGGCCCCGATCCACGGCATCACCCAGGACATGGTGGCCGGCAAGCCGCGCATCGAGCAAGTGTTGCCGTCCTTCCATGCGTTCGCCCAGGACACCGTGCTGGTGGCGCACAACGCCGCCTTCGACATGAAGTTCCTCCAGCTCAAGGAGGCGAGCACGGGCATCGTCTTTCGCCAACCGGTGCTGGACACACTGCTGCTGTCCGCCGTGGTGCATCCCCATCAGAGCTCGCACGAGCTGGAGGCGATCGCCGAGCGCTTCGGCATCACGGTTCTGGGCCGGCACACGGCGCTGGGCGACGCCATGGTCACCGCCGAAGTGATGCTGCGGCTGATTCCGCTGCTGCAGGCGATGGGTATCCGCACGCTGAGCCAGGCCCGTGAGGCGGCCCAGAAGACCTATTACGCGCGGATCAAGTACTGAGGGCGCCGTGCGGAACAGGCATGCGGCATGCGCTCAATCGACGACATAGCCGACCCCCCTGACGGTTCGAATCAGTGACGCCGACAACCGCCGCCGCAGATAGTGGATGTGGACATCGATCGCATTGCTCGCGATGTCCTGGTCCCACCGGAACAGGTGGCGTACCGCCTCCTCGCGCGTGACGACTTCGCCCCGGCGACTCATCAGGAGATGCAGGAGATCGAATTCACGCTTGGGCAGCTTCATCGCGGAACCGGGCAGATAAACCTGCCGGGCCACCGGGTCCAAGGCTATGCCCCCGGCACAAAGGCATGCATCCAGATTGCTCCTGACTCCGTGAGCCAGCGCTTCCGCCTGCGCCGCAATCAGGTTCGGGCCGGCCGGACGGCTTGCGTAGGCATGGGACCGCGCCGGCAGCTGCAGGACCTGGTACACATCGCCCGGCGCGCAAACCACCAGCAGTTGCGGCCGCTCTTCCAGCCGCGTGCAGACCTCCTGCAGGTCGGCCCATGAGGGTTCGTCCCCGTCGAACTCGAGGACCGCCACATTCGGGCTCCCGCTCTCCAGCGCCGACAAGACCGCTTTGCCACGCGCGATCTCCACGTTCCAGCCGCGATCCAGCAGCAGGCCGGCTGTCGCCCGTGCGGTCGAAGGGTCCTCGAGGGCCAGCAGTGCGTTCAATCGGGCAGATCCGGTCATGTCTGCCGAGCGTTGCACGGCGCGCTTAACGTCAGATGAAGTGAACTGACCGCGAAGCCAGCAGTTGTGCAATCGCTACAAGGCGATTTCGAAAGATTGAATCGAAGTTTTTCTGAATGTAAGTGCGCGTGCCATTACGCAATGGTCAAGCAAGCCCACACTCAGCAGTAAAAGCAGTGTGAATGAGCCGCAACTTGCGGCCCGGCAACTACTTACACGCTTAATGCATGAGCTGGGACCACTAAGCACACTGAACCGAAAGTAGTCCTAATTACTTGTGTAAACAGATGTCGAGCACACTCACCCACCACGCACCGGGCGCCGGGTCTGCTCCGTCTTTGGCGCCCAGAATTGCCTGGCCTGCAGGCACCTTCCATATTGCTGTCGCGCTGGCCGTGGCCATTGCCTGGTGGGCGGTTCGGGTCTCGGACCTGCGCGCCGGATCCGATACCGGTTACAGGCTGGGTGTGGCCGGAGGCGTCGCCATGCTGCTCCTGTTCGCCTATCCGCTGCGCAAGCGCCTGCCGTTCATGGCGCGCTGGGGCGCTGCCAAATGGTGGTTCATCATGCACATGGTGCTGGGGATCGGCGGGCCGCTGCTGATCCTGGCGCACTCGACCTTTCGCGTCGGTTCGCTCAATGCCGGCGTCGCCCTCTTCAGCATGCTGATCGTCGGCGCCAGCGGCATGGTGGGGCGATTCCTCTACGTCCAGGTCCATTTCGGACTGCACGGC
The DNA here is from genome assembly GCA_035571795.1 of Ramlibacter sp. GTDB lineage: Bacteria > Pseudomonadota > Gammaproteobacteria > Burkholderiales > Burkholderiaceae_C > Ramlibacter. The sequence goes on along the minus strand of DATNBX010000067.1, from coordinate 5,062 downwards.
GAACGCGCCAGCCTGGCTCAGTTGCAGCACGAGCTGGGGCTGCAGCAGGTCAGCGTGCAGTCGGTGATGGCCTGCGCGCGCGATGCCGAGAACGTGCTGCTCGATTTCGAGAGCTTCGCCCTGTCCGGCCCGGCCAACCTGGCGCATCACCTGCGCGCGTTCACGCTGGTGCCGATGCGACGGCGCTGGACCTACCAGCACTGCGGGCATCTGGTGCGCAAGCAAATTCGCCGGCAGGCGAGGACGCAGCGCTGGGATATCGATACCGCGCGCAAGGCGTATCGCGAGCAACGCACGGCCATGCGGGAGTACCTGATGGCGGTGCAGCGCGTGGCGCAGTTCCAGAGCGCCACCCGCCTGTTCTCGCTCTGGCACGTGCTGCACGTGCCGTTCGTCTACCTCACGGTCCTGTGCGCCGTGGTCCATGTGGTGGCCGTGCACGCCTACTGATTTGCGAAATGATGCACGTCGCTGTGGCGAGGCCAATCCATGACCAGTCGCCTGCCGGCCTGGCTGCGATGGCTGTGCCGCGGCCTGGCTGCGATGGCGTGGCTGTTGTCCTTTCAGGTGGCGGCGCAGGGCGTGGAAACGGTGCTGTCGCCGGGGCCTCTGATCGCCAGTCACGCGAAGTGGGAGAACGACTGCAAGCATTGCCACGTCCGCTTCGACCGGCAGGCCCAGGACCGGCTGTGTGCCGATTGCCACAAGGACATCGGGCGCGACCTGGCGCAGCGCACGCGCTTCCACGGGCGCATGAAGCGGCAGGCCTGCCGGTTCTGCCACACCGACCACCGGGGCCGTGACATGCGCATCGCCGAGTTCGACAAGCGCAGCTTCGACCACCAGCAGACCGACTACGCGCTGCGCGCGAAGCACCGCGAGACCGACTGTGCCAAGTGCCACCTCCCGCGGCAGAAGTACAGCGCCGCATCGCACGAGTGCAGCGCCTGCCACCGCAAGGAGGACGTGCACAAGGGCTCGCTAGGCAGCGCCTGCGAGAACTGCCACGACGAGCGGGGCTGGCGCGAGACGCGGTTCGACCATGGTGCGACGCGATTTGCCCTCACCGGCGCACACGCCAAGGCGCGCTGCGAGACCTGTCACAAGACCCGGGACTACAAGGAAGCGCCCCAGACCTGCCTGGGCTGCCACCGCAAGGAAGACAAGCACAAGAACCAGTTCGGCGAGAAGTGCGAAAGCTGTCACAACACCCTGCGCTGGCCGCAGATCACGTTCCGCCACGACGTCGACACACGCTACCCGCTGCTGGCAAAGCACCGGGACGTGCGCTGCACCAGCTGCCATGCCGGCGTCCTCTATCGCGACAAGACTCGCGCCGGCTGCACCGACTGTCACCAGAAGGATGACAAGCACAAGGGATCGCTGGGTCAGGACTGTGTCCGCTGCCACAGCGAGCGCGGCTGGAAGGACGCCGTGCGCTTCGAGCATGACCGGACCAGCTTCCCCCTGCTCGGCCGCCATGGGAAGACTGCGTGCAAGGACTGCCATAGCAGCCTGGTCTACAAAGAGGCCCCGAGCGCATGCATCGGCTGCCACCGCAAGGACGACAAGCACGACGCCAACCTGGGCGATCGCTGCGCCGACTGCCATACGGCACAGGACTGGAAGGCCTCCGGCTTCGACCACGCGCGCTCGCGCTTTCCGCTGCGGGACGCGCATGCGCTGCCGAAGGTGGCTTGCACCGCCTGCCACAAGGACCTGCGCAGCTACCGCGACATTCCGAAAGCTTGCGTGGACTGCCACCGGCGCGATGACCGCCACGAAGGACAACTGGGCGCCGATTGCGCGGCCTGCCACGGCGAGCAGCGCTGGCTGGGCGTGCGCTTCGACCATTCGGCCGCGCGCTTCGCGCTCGCCGGCGCGCATGTGCCCCCGCCCTGCAAGTCGTGTCATCTGAGCCCGCGCTATCGCGACGCTCCGCGGGATTGCGCGAGTTGCCACGAGAAGGCCGACGTCCACAAGCGCAGCCTGGGCAGCGCCTGCGAGAGCTGCCACAACGTGCGCGACTGGCGGCTCTGGCGCTTCGACCACGATGGCCAGACCAAGTACCGGCTGGTGAGCGGGCATGCCAAGGTTCGCTGCCAGAACTGCCATTCCGCGCCCGCACCCGCTGGCCAGAAGATCGCACCGGCTCCGCGCGAGTGCATGGCTTGCCATGCCAAGGACGATGTGCACGATCGCAGCTTCGGGCCGCGCTGCGAACAGTGCCACCAGCCGACCCGCTGGCTGCAAATCTACAACCGGCCGTCACTGTCGCTGCCCGGCGGAGGTCTGCAATGACCGGGGGCCGGATGCTGCGCAGCGCGTGGGCTGCTTTCACATGGTTGCTCGTGGTGGGATTCCTGGTCGCGCTGGGATCGGCACGGGCCGCACCGGCCGGCGAGTTCGACCACCTGCGCACCGGGTTCGTTCTGACCGGCGCGCACAGCGTCACCCGCTGCGAGAACTGCCACATCGGCGGCGTGTTCAAGGGCACGCCGCGGGATTGCGAATCCTGTCACACCGGTGGCGCGCGCTATGCGCGCACCAATACCGTCAAGTCCGCCGATCACCTGCCCACGCAGCAGGCTTGCGACCTCTGTCACTCGACCCACAGCTTCACCGCGGCCCGCATGAACCACGCCGGCGTGGCAGCGGGAAGTTGCCAGAACTGCCACAACGGTGCCCAGGCCAGCGGCAAGCCGGCTGGCCATTTCGCGACACCAGCCGCGTGTGACAGCTGTCACCGAAGTGCCGCCTGGCGGCCGGTTCCAGGGTTCGCTCATGCGGGCGTCGCCGCCGGCAGCTGCGTGACTTGCCATAACGGCCAGAAAGCTTCGGGCAAAACAGGCGCGCACACGCCCTACCAGAGCGTGGCGGGGCTGTCTGCGGCCAACTGCGACAGCTGCCACAAGGCGGGCAGTGGCTCGTGGACGCCGGCCAAGCTGCACACCAGCGTGACCGTGAGCGCCCAATGCGCCGCTTGCCACGCGGCCGGCAAGCCCAATACCGCGGTGCACAACGGCACGGCCGCCTGCGAGAGCTGTCACAAGTCCGCCAGCAGTTGGACCGGGGCCAAGGTCGACCACAACGTCATCTCGACCAACTGCGCGAGCTGCCACAACGGCACCGGAGCTTCCGGCAGCGGCGCCACCCACATCCCGGTGGGCATCACCAACTGCGACTCCTGCCATGGCACCAGCGCGTGGAAGCCCAGCCAGTGGAACCATACCCAGGTCACGGTGGCTAACCAGTGCAGCAGCTGCCACACCGGCGCCTTCCCGCCGGCCGCTGGCAAGTCGGCCACGCACACGCCGTACCAGAAAGTGGCGTCCCTGGCTGCAGCCAACTGCGACAGCTGCCACAAGACGGGCAAGTGGACGCCGCCCAAGCTGCACGCGAGCGTTGCCGTCAACAACCAGTGCGCCATCTGCCACTCCGGCGCCAAGCCCGGCACGGCGGTGCATAACGGCTCGAGCGGCTGCGAGAACTGCCACAAATCCACCACCAGCTGGGCCGGGGCCAAGGTCGACCACAGCGTGGTATCGACCAATTGCGCCAGCTGCCACAACGGCAGCGGGGCCACCGGCAAGAACGCAACGCACATTCCGGTAGGCACCACCAACTGTGCCTCGTGTCACACCACCAGCAGCTGGAAGCCGAGCCCGTGGAACCACACCCAGCTCACGGTGGCCAACCAGTGCGCGAGCTGCCATTCGGGTGCCTTCCCGCCGGCGGACGGCAAGTCGGCCAGCCACACGCCCTATCAAAGCGTAGCGAGCCTGGCCGCGGCCAATTGCGACGGCTGTCACAAGGCTGGTTACACCGCCTGGACGCCGGCCAAGCTGCACGCCAGTGTCACCGTCACAGCTCAGTGCGCGGCGTGCCACGCGGCGACCAAGCCCAACACGGTGGTGCATGCCGGCCAGACGGTGTGCGAGAACTGCCACAAGTCCACGAGCACCTGGCTGGGCGCGAAGATCGACCACAGCAGTTTCACTGCGGCCACCAACTGCAGCAGCTGTCACAACGGCAGCGGGGCCACGGGCAAGAGCGCCAACCACATTCCAGTGGGCAGCACCAACTGCATCGCCTGCCACAACACGGTTGCTTGGAAGCCCAGCCTGTGGAACCACACGCAGCTCACCGTAGCCAACCAGTGCGCCAGCTGCCACACCGGCGGCTTCCCACCGGCGGGCGGCAAATCGGTCAGCCACACGCCCTACCAAAGCGTAGCGAGCCTGGCCTCTGCCAATTGCGACGGCTGCCACAAAGCTGGTTACACCGCCTGGACCCCGGCCAAGCTGCACACCAGCGTCACCGTCACAACTCAGTGCGCGACGTGCCACGCGGCGACAAAGCCGAACACGGCGGTGCACGCCGGGCAGACGGTATGCGAGAACTGCCACAAGTCGACCAGCAGCTGGCTGGGCGCCAAGATTGACCACAGCACCTACAACTCTTCCACCAACTGCGCGAGCTGCCACAACGGCAGCGGGGCGACTGGCAAGAGCGCAACACATATTCCCGTAGGCACGACCAATTGCATCGCGTGCCACAACACGGTTGCATGGAAGCCCAGCTTGTGGAACCACAGCCAACTCACGGTCGCTAACCAGTGTGGCAGCTGCCACACCGGCGGCTTCCCGCCGGCCGACGGCAAATCGGCCAGCCACACGCCGTACCAAAGCGTGGCCAGTCTGTCCGCATCTAATTGCGACAGCTGCCACAAAGCCGGCTACGCGGCTTGGACCCCGGCCAAGCTGCACGCCAGCGTAACCGTGACCGCGCAGTGCGCCGCCTGCCATGCTGCGACCAAGCCCAACACTGCGGTGCATGCGGGCCAGACCACTTGCGAGAACTGCCACAAATCCACTACCAGCTGGCTGGGCGCCAAGGTCGACCACAGTGGCTTCACAGCTGCCACCAACTGTGCGAGCTGCCACAACGGCAGTGGCGCCACCGGCAAGAACGCAACGCATATCCCGGTGGGCAGCACCAACTGCATCGCCTGCCACAACACGGTCGCCTGGAAGCCGAGCTTGTGGAACCACAGCCAGGT
>DATNBX010000066.1:0-8137 GCA_035571795.1 Ramlibacter sp. | reverse complement strand
GGCAAGCTGGCCGGGCAGATCCTCACCTGCATGGAAGCGGCCCTCAACAGCACGGCCAAGGAATACAGCCGCTACGGATCGGCGACGCACAAGCAGGTGTACATCTACGGCGGCCTGGACACCGGACCGACCGAGTTCAATCGCAGCTTCGGCATGGCCTGGGGCATGGGCGGCTGGCTGCTGTTCAACTTCCTGCAGCGCATCGGCCCGCAAGCCGCGCAAGCGCTGCGCCAGCGCGTCGTGGCGGAACTGAAGACCACCTTCGCCAGCCATTACTCCAAGGAGATTTCGCTGGTGCAAGCGCTGCAGCCGGAGGAGATCGCGGTGTACGGGCAGCGCGCCACCGGCACCAAGTACCTGATCAATCCGAACAAGGGCGGCGGCGGTTGATTCGTTGCCGAACGAGCGCATCAGCTCACTTCGGTTCCGCAGCGTACCCCGGCCGCACGCGCGTCTTCTTCACGACGCCGGTCGGCTCGAACAGGACCACCAATTCGGTGGCGGCGCGATGTGTTTTCTGCGCGCCGGGCCAGCGGTAGACCCACACTTCGAAGCCGCTGTCGAACGGGACTTTCGTGGGCTGGCCGAGTGCTGCCATGACGTCGGCCTTGGTGCTCTTGCCGATGACGATCGAGGACTGCGCGGCCGGCGGCGCGATGGCTTGCGGCTGCAAGACTCCTGGGCCGCCTTCGACGAGGGTCTGCCCGCCAATCGGCGCACAACCTCCCGCCAAGGCGCAGCTCCCGGCCAGAAGGGCGGCGTGAAGGAGCGACACGGTCTTCATGGATCGTCCATGTATTCGAATTCGACCAGCGTGTCGTCCGGCCAGCTGTGGTCGCCCAGCGGCAGGAAATAGGTGCGGTCCACCAGCACCTCGCAATCGCAATAGGGCAGGTCGTACTTCAGGCCGGGGTCGTCGCTCGCCTCGGCATAGAGCTTGTCGATCGGCAGGATTTCATGGCGCGCCCCGGCCGTGAGCGCCACACTGAACAGGGGACGTTCCGCAAAGAACAGGTACCTCGGGTCCTTGCGTTCGCAGTAGCCCTCGGTGCCGGCAAACAGGTTGGCGATGCGCGCGATGATCGGATTGGTGTTGGACACCAGGTCCGCTTGCAGGCCGACCCGGCATTCCAGGCGCAGGTCGCCCAGCCGGCGGGTGCCGGGCGGCAGGCCGGGCGTGCGTATCTCGGCGCGCCACGTCATGCTCAGCTTCCTGCGATTGGTCGTGACGGCGGCGTCTTCGTCGAACGCCTTGCGATTGCGCTCCAGCGTGAACGTATGGTCCGGCGCGATCGGTATCCGTTCAGAAAACGTGGTCCCGAGGACTTCGAGAACGATGTGGTCCACGTCGGTGTTGGGCCGGCGCGGCAGCAGCTTGAAGCGCAGCGTCGCATTCGGCGCCATACCGTGCAGACGCTCGAACAAGTCCATGCCGCTGATCATCTTGCGGTAGGACTTTTCGACGGGGTCGCGGGTCGCCGTCGCGGTGACGGACGGCAGGACGCCGGCAGGCTTGTTCTCCTGCGCTGCGGCACCCGCGCACACCGACATCAGTGCGATCAGCACCGCGGCGTGCGCAAGAACCGCTGGCCGCTTCACGAACGGCACGTCATCGAGGGCCCGGACGCGCTAGCTGCGCGTCCGGGATGTTGGGCTTAGCGCTTGTTCTTGCCTACTTCGTTGCCGATAATGCCGCCGGCCGCGGCGCCGCCCACCGTGCCGAGGGCGCTGCCGCCCGTCAAGGCCGAGCCGGCCACGGCGCCCACACCGGCGCCGATGGCCATGTCGCGGTCGCGCCTGGACATATCCGAACAGGCGCTCAGGCTCACCAGGGCAACGACAGCCAACGCGCTTGCAGTCAAAGTCTTGATCGTGCTCATCGCATCATCCTTTCAATGAGATGTTGGTCATCAGACAAAATCAGCATAGGCCGGGCTGCGTTTCGCGAAGTGAGCCGACGCCACCAGCGGCTGTAGGAACCGATGCAGTTGCACATTGAGGCGGCACTGACAGAGTTGTGTTTGAAGCACAGACCCGGGCATAAAACACGGTGCTTACATTCGGCTGCTGAGCTTCACAGTTCTTAACCGTGGCATTACCACCGAAGGTCGTCTGTTGGGTGCGGCTCTGCGTTAAAAATAGAGCGGCACGGCATTCGCGCGGTGCTGCATCAAAGAGGAAGACGCAATGAAACTGAAACTTCAAGCCCTGTTCGCCGCCTGCGGCATCGCCGTGGCAACGCACGCTGCGGCCCAGATCACTTTTTACGAAGGCGAGGGTTTTACGGGCCGGGGGTTCTCGACCGCCGACCGCATCTGGAACTTCGACCGGATCGGCTTCAATGACCGGGCTTCTTCGGTGGTGGTGGAACGCGGCCGCTGGGAGGTGTGCGATCGCGCCCGCTTCGAGGGGCGCTGCGTCATTCTTCGACATGGCAGCTACCCGTCCCTGCGCCAGGTCGGATTGAACAACAGGATTTCATCGGCCCGGCCGATGCAGGGCGGACACGACCACGGGCATGAGGGCGCACCGCCCCAGGTCGTCATGGTGGCGCCGCGCGAGCAGCCGCGCCCGATGATGGTGGTTCCGGTGCAACCGGTTGCACCGGCTCCCGTCTATGAGCCGGTGCGGCCGGCGTTCTTCGACGTGCCGGTGACGTCCGTGCGCGCCGTGGTCGGTCCGCCCACCCAGCGCTGCTGGATCGAGCGCGAACAGGTCGCGCAGCCCCGGCGCGGTGAGCCCAACGTTGGCGGCGCGGTCCTCGGCGGCATCGTCGGCGGCCTGCTCGGCCACCAGATCGGCGGCGGCAGCGGCAGGGACGTTGCCACGGCCGGCGGCGTCATTGCCGGCGCGGCCATCGGCGCGAACGTCAATCGCGGCGAAGGCGGGGTCGCTTTAGTCGACCGCGATGTGCAACGTTGCCAGACGGTAAGCAACGCCAAGCCGGAATACTGGGACGTGACCTATTTCCACCGCGGAATCGAGCACCGGGTGCAATTGACGGCGGCCCCGGGCCCCACGATCCGGATCAACGCCGAGGGTGCTCCCATGGTGGTGGCGCGCTAGCAGTAAGCCAACGCGCAAGCCAAGCCGGCCGGCCTCGAACGAGGCCAGCCAGCCTCACATCCGCAATACGGACTCCGCTGTTACTGCCTCGAGCCCAAGCGCGCGGGCCACCGGCGGGCACGTCACCTTGCCGCGGTAGATATTCAGTCCGTGGCGCAGATGCGCATTGCGCACCAGCGCCATTTCGCCCTCGGCCGCCAGCGCCAGGCCAAACGGAAGCGTGGCATGGTTCAGCGCGTGGCTCGATGTCGCGGGCACGGCGCCCGGCATGTTCGCTACGCAGTAGTGGATGATGTTGTCGACCTCGTACGTCGGTTCCTCGTGCGTGGTCGCGCGCGAAGTTTCGAAGCAGCCGCCCTGGTCGATCGAAACGTCGACCAGCACGCTGCGCGGGCGCATGTGCGCCAGCATCTTGCGCGTGATGACCTTGGGCGCGCTGGCGCCCGGGATCAATACCGCCCCGATCACCACGTCGGCCGCAACCAATTCCTCTTCGATGTTCGCGGCGGTTGAATAGCGCGTGCGCACGCGGCCCATGAGCAGGTCGTCGAGCTGGCGCAGGCGCGGCAGCGACCGGTCGAGGATCGTCACTTCGGCACCCAGGCCGATCGCCATCCGCGCCGCCTGTGTGCCGACCACGCCGCCGCCGATGACCACGACGCGCGCGGGCGGCACGCCGGGTACACCACCCAGCAGCAGCCCTTTTCCGCCGGCCGGCTTGCGCAGCGAGAAGGCTGCAGCCTCGATGGCCAGGCGGCCGGCCACTTCGCTCATGGGCGCCAGCAGTGGCAGCCCGCCGGCGTCGTCGGTGACGGTTTCATAGGCCACGCCAATGCACCCGGAGGCCAGCAGCCCGAGCGCCTGCTCGCGGTCGGGTGCGAGGTGCAGGTACGTGAAGAGGATCTGCCCTTCGCGCAGCATCTTCCATTCCGCCGGCTGGGGCTCCTTCACTTTCACGATCATGTCGGCCGTCTGGAACACGTTCTTCGCGGTGTCGACGATCCGGGCGCCGGCCGCAACATAGGCGGCATCCGCCGCTCCGATGCCTTCGCCGGCACCGGCTTGAACCACGACCTCGTGCCCTGCCGACACATATTCGCGGACCGCCATCGGGGTCAAGCCGACGCGGTATTCCTGGGGTTTGATTTCGCGCGGGACGCCAACTTTCATTTCAAGCTCCATGGGGTGTTAAGTGCTTGCAGTTTAGCGGCGCTGGCGATTTGTTTTCCTTCGATGTATGATAAGGAATAGGTTTAATATGGTGAAAACGGTCAGTAAAACCGCAAAACGCGCAGTATTCGAGCAACTGCCTTCGATGGATCGCCTGGATCATCACTTGTTGGCGGTTTTGGGCCGTAGCGGCCGGGCCTCCAGTGTCGAGTTGGCCGAGGCCATTCACTTGTCTCCCACGGCCGTTGCGCGGCGCCAGCGAGCGCTCGAAGACGCCGGCGTGATCCGCGGCTACAGCGCCGACATCGATGCGGCCGCATTCGGTTTTCGCACCACCGTGGTGGTCCAGATCTCGCTCAAGAGCCAAAGCGAAACCGACCTGGCGCAATTCGAGCAGGCCGTGCGCAACTGCGACAGCGTGCTGCAATGCTTCCTGATGTCGGGCACCGACGATTACGTGCTCACCCTGCTGGTGCGCGACCTGCCGGATTTCGAGCGCGTGCACAAGACGCAGCTATCGAGGCTGCCGCACATCGCGCGCATTCAATCCAGCTTTGCACTGCGCGAGATCGTGCGGCGGGCGCTGCCGGCCGACCTGCTCGATCGCTAGTGGTGGTGCTCAGGCTGGCATCGCGGACCCGATCCGCAACCCACCGTGGATCCCGGGTCAAGCCCGGGATGACAACGTCGAACCAGGCTGTCATTGCGGACCCGATCCGCAACGCCACCGTGGATCCCGGGTCAAGCCCGGGATGACAACGTGAACCAGGCTGTCATTGCGGACTTGATCCGCAATCCATCTTGGCGCGCGAGTGCTCACGCGCGCTTGCGCGGCCGGTTGCGGGCGGCCGCCAGGCTGTCCTCCAGCGAATCGGCGAGCGTGCGATTCAGCCGCGCTTCCAGCAGGCCGAGCACGGCGGCTTCTTCAGGTTTGAGCGAGCCGAGGTCGCCGCGCAACTCCTCCTCGACCTGGTCGCGGATTTCCAGCAGCAGCGCGCCTTCGGTATAGGCGGACAGCAGTTCCGGATGGACATAGCACTTGCGGCAGATGGTGGGCGTGTTGCCCAGACGCGAGGCCACACGCTCGATAGCGGCGCGCAGGTTCTTCTTCGCGCCGGCCTGCGTGTCGAAAGCCTGGAACTCCTGGAGCGCCAGGGCCGCCAACACCGTGCCGGCCCAGGTGCGGAAATCCTTGGCCGTGATGTCGCGGCCCGTGATCTCACGCAGATACTCGTTGACATCGGCCGAGGTCACGTCCTTCAACTCGCCGTTCTCGCCCGAGTACTGGAACAGCTCCTGGCCGGGCAACTCCTGGCACGCCTTGACGATCTTCGCGACGCGCCGGTCCTTGACCTGCAGGCGCCAGGTCTTGCCGCTCTTGCCCTTGAACTGGAAGCGCAGCTCCGCGCCTTCGATCCTGACGTGCGGATTGCGCAGCGTGGTGAGGCCGTAGCTTTTGTTGGTCCTGGCGTAGTCGTCGTTGCCGACGCGTATCAACGTGGTTTCCAGCAGATGCACGACGGTGGCCAGCACTTTTTCGCGCGGCAGGCCGCGCAGCGCCATGTGCTCGGCGAGCTTGGCGCGGATGGCCGGCAGTGATCGCGCGAATTCCAGCATGTGCTCGTACTTCGTGCTTTCGCGCACTTCGCGGAACTGCGGGTGATATTTGTATTGCTTGCGTCCCCTGGCATCGCGCCCCGTCGCCTGGATGTGCCCGTTGGCCTTGGGGCAGATCCACACGCCGGTCCAGGCGGGCGGAATCGCGAGCTTGCGGATGCGCTCCAGCGTGGCTTCGTCGCGCACCGGTTCGCCATTCGGCTTCACGTAGCTGAAAACTTCGCCCGCCCGTTCGCGCTGGATGCCGCGCTGCTCGTCGGACACGTAGCTCAGGCCGGCGGATTGCGCAGCGTCCTTCGGGTCGACGATGGCCTGGCTTTGCGCTTCACTCTGCTGCATCGGAGTGCTTCTAATTCCGGAAATCCTGCGTGATCATCAAGCCTTGGCTGCCGCCGTCCAGCACGCCGACGCCCAGCCGTCCGAACTGCGGCCGCAGCACGTTGGCGCGATGGCCCGGCGAGTTCATCAATAGCTGGTGCGCGCCGGGCAATGTCGGCGCCAGCGCGAGGTTCTCGCCCGCCGCGAGAAATCGCACGTCGTCCGCGCGCATGCGGTCGAACGGGTCCTTGCCCTCGGGTGTGAGATGCGAGAAATAGCCGCGCGCGAACATGTCCCGGCTGTGCGCGCGCGCCACTTCGGCCAACTGCGGGTCGGGCGCGAGCGCCTTCAACCCCTGCTTCGCGCGTTCCGCATTGACCATTTCGAGCATGCGCGCCTCGAGGTCCGTGCGTACCTTCGGGCTTGCGACCTTGAAGTCCAGTGGGACCGAGGTTCGCGACTGGGGCTGCACGGTAAGCGCCTGCAGTGTCCGCTGCACGGCCGGATCGAAGATCGGTGCGAGCTTGGCTTCGAGCCACTCCGCCGGCCGCGACAGCCGGTCGGCGATTGCGCTATCCAGGGCCAAGGTGCTCAAGCTGCCGATGCGCGGCACCGTCAGGACGATCAAGGCGACGACAGTGGCGTTGATCAGCCCGGTCGCGAAACCGGGCATCACGCCCAGGACCCTGTTGGCGCCGGCGGCATGCACCCTGGGCGGAACAGCATGAATCACCGTGTCGGCAGCGGCGCCGAGAACCACGTGGGTGACGATGAAGGCCGCCAGAAAGCTCAGCGGCAAGCTCCACTCGCCGAGCGACGGCACCTGCTCCCTGAGCCAATCCGCCAGATAGCCATAGCCCAAATAAGCCAGCAAGAGGCTGGACGCGAGCGTGAGCAGATTCAGGGCGGCCATGATGAAGCCCGTGCGCGATCCAACCAATGCACTGATGAGGACGACGACGATCAACAGGCCGTCGATCGGATTCATTGGGTGCCACCTCGAAACTTCATACTGCTGAGGGAGTATTTCCCGCAAGCTCACTCCCAGCCCGTAGGACGACATCACGCCTGCGTGGAAGGCAAGACCACCGCCGGGCATGGCGGACAACGCAAGGTTCCGCGCTCGCGCGTTGCTGCTATGCTCAGTGGTTGTCCTAAGGAGTGACTGAACCATGAAAGTCTTGCTGGTGATCTGCATGCTCGTCGCAGCTCCATTCTTGTGGGCGGCGGACAACAAGGCCGCTTCACCCGCGGCAGCCGGCCCTGTGACGGGCGAGGTCCTGGAGGTCCGCGACGTCGAGAGCTACACCTATTTGCGCCTGAAGACCGCGCAGGGTGAAACCTGGGCCGCCGTCCCGACGGCGAAGGTCAAGAAAGGCGCCAAGGTCACGGTCGACAACCCGATGGTGATGAACAACTTCCAGAGCAAGGCGCTGAACAAGACGTTCGACAAGATCGTGTTCGGCACGCTGGCCGGCGCAGCAGGGGCCGCCGCGCAAACCAACAAGGAAGTGGCCGCCGCGCACGCGGGCGCCGGCAACCCGACCGGTACGCCCGACGTCAAGGTGGCCAAGGCGAGCGGCGCCAACGCATATACCGTCGCCGACGTGCTGGCCAAGCCCGCCGCCGTGAAGGACAAGCCGGTGCTGATCCGCGGCAAGGTCGTCAAGTACAACGGCGGGATCATGGGCAAGAACTGGATCCACCTGCGCGACGGCTCCGGCTCCGCCGCCGACAACACCAACGACCTGATTGTCACGAGCACCGAAGAAGCGAAGGTCGGCGATGTCATCACGGTCAAGGGCGTGGTCCGCACCGACAAGGATTTCGGCGCGGGCTATTCGTACAAGGCGATCGTCGAGGACGCGACGCTGCAGCGTTGATGCGCCCGCTCCCGCGGCACGGCCGCGCGGGGGTGTATAGAAAAAGCGTCCTCGATTGCACGCGCAAGCTGTTGAATTGCAAG
>DATNBX010000065.1:0-11023 GCA_035571795.1 Ramlibacter sp. | reverse complement strand
AGCCATGCGAACGTCCGGGCGTGAACCGATCGAACTGAAGCGTCCGGTGCGTGCCTTGATGGTGCCCTCGGGGGACGAGTACACGCTCGAAGCAGGCTTCAGCGGCGTGATCACGCAGCAGCTCGGCCGAAGCTATACCGTCTTCATCGACGGCTCGCTGTTTCGCATCGACGGCGCCGATGCCGACGCGATCGGCAAGGAGCCGATCCCGGCCAAGGTCTATCCGGAGCATCCGACCGACGAAGAAGTGAAGGCGCTGGTGTGGGACGAGCTGCGCGCGACTTACGATCCGGAAATCCCGATCAGCATCGTGGAGCTCGGGCTGGTCTATCTCTGCGAGTTCAAGCCCCTGCCTTCCGGCGGCCTGCACGTGTTGATCCAGATGACCGTCACCGCGCCGGGCTGCGGGATGGGTGAGCAGCTGATGCGCGAAGTGGCCGAGCTGATGGAACGCATTCCGCGAATCGACGACTTCAAGGTCGAGATGGTGTTTTGGCCACCGTGGAACATGTCCATGATGAGCGAGGCCGCCCGGCTGCAAATGGGCATGATGTGAGAGTCTTGGCGAAAGGGCCGGCATGCGACTGACCGTCTACACCGATTACACCCTGCGGGTGATGATCTACCTGACCCTGAAATTCAAGGGCGGCGAGGTTGCGACGATCGATGAGATGGCGCAGGCCTACGGCGTTTCGCGCAGCCACCTGATGAAGATCGTCAACGAGCTGAGCCAGAACGGCTTCATCGAGACCACCCGCGGCCGCGCGGGTGGCGCGCGGCTCGCGCGCTCGCCCAACCAGATTTCACTGGGCGAGGTGGTGCGCATGGCCGAAAAGGATTTCGCCGTGGTGCAGTGCCACGACATGGCCCTCGAATCCGGCTGCGCCGTGTTCCAGGCCTGCAACCTCAAGCGGGGCATGCGCCGTGCCGTCGACGCTTTCATGCACGAGCTCGACAAGATGACCTTCGAAGATGCGGTCAGCGCCCCCACGGTGGCCGCGTCGCTGCTTGGCATGGGCGACGAGCCGGTGGCCGTGGCGATGCCACCGCGCGGGTCGGGTCGCAAGGCCGCGGCAGCGAAACCGGCGCATCACTGACGTCCGGCTTGGCCGCGGAAGCACAATGGCGGACGGAGTGAAATCTTTCCGCCATGAAAACATCGATCAAGAAGCTCCTGGCCCGCCAGATCCTGGATTCGCGCGGGCGCCCCACGGTGGAAGCCGATGCCTGGCTGGAAGGCGGGGCGTTCGGCCGGGCCAGCGTGCCCTCGGGCGCTTCCACCGGCGCGGCCGAAGCGCATGAACTGCGCGACGGCGATGCCAGCCGGTATGGCGGCCTGGGCGTGCTCAAGGCCGTCGCCAATGTGAACGGCGAAATCGCCGCTGCCTTGCGCGGCTGCGACGCGCTCGATCAAAGGCGCATCGACGACCTGATGGTGGGGCTGGACGGGACAGCGCAGCTGAGTCGCCTCGGCGCGAATGCGATCCTCGCTGTGTCGCTGGCGGCGTGCCGGGCGGCGGCCCAGGCTTGCGACCAGCAGCTGTATCAGCGCGTCGGCGAAATGTGCGGCGTCGTTCCGGTGATGCCGCTGCCGATGATGAATGTCCTGAGCGGTGGACTGCATGCGGGCCGGGGCATGGACGTGCAGGATTTTCTCGTGATCCCCGTTCGCGCGGGCAGCTTCGGCGAGGCGCTGCACCTGCTGGCCCGCGTCCGCACGGCGGCCGTCGAGGTGGCCCGCTCGCGCGGCCTGCCGACGTTGCTGGCCGATGAAGGCGGGTTGAGCCCGGGGCTGGAATCCGGCCCCGACGCGCTGCGGATGCTGATGGCGTGCATCGAAAAGGCCGGCATGAGGCCCGGCGAAGACGTCGCCATCGCCATCGACGTCGCGGCCAGCACGCTCAAGGGCAAGGACGGCCGCTACATCTTCGCCAGGGAAGGCGTCGATCGAAGCGTGGCGGAGATGGTCGAGATGTTTGTCGACTGGACGGTGCGATTCCCCGTCGTCTCGATCGAAGACGGCCTGGACGAGGAAGACTGGAGCGGCTGGTCGCAGCTCACGCGCAGGCTGGGGCACAAGGTGCAGCTGGTCGGCGACGACCTGTTCGCGACCAATGCGGGGCGGCTCGCGCGCGGCGTCGAGGCGGGCGTGGCCAACGGTGTTCTCGTGAAGGCCAACCAGAACGGAACGCTCACCGGCACGCTCGACGTGATCGCCCGGGGCCGCAGCGCCGGCTACGCAACAATCGTTTCGGCGCGCTCGGGCGAAACCGAAGATGCGTTCATGTCGGACATCGCCGTGGGCAGCGCCGCCGGCCAGATCAAGATCGGGTCGCTGCGCACGTCGAGCACCGTGGCCAAGTACAACCAGCTGCTGCGCATCGAGGAACACAGCGGGGCGCGCTATGCCGGCACCAGTCCCCTGCGAGGGTGGAATGGTCCGGGATAGCGCGGCGAGTGAGCGCGAGCCGGCGCCCGAGCTCGACCGCTTCCTGCATCTGCACCGGCTGGCGTTGCCGGGAGAGCAGCGCACCTGGACACCGCTTCGAGGCGGCGTGTCCTCCGACATCTGGCGCGTCGACCTGCCGGGCCGCGCCATTTGCGTCAAGCGCGCGCTTGCCAAGCTGCGGGTCGACTCCGACTGGCACGCGCCGGTATCGCGCAACCGCTACGAGTGGGAGTGGCTGCGGCTGGCCGCGCAAATCGTGCCCCAGTGCGTGCCCGCGCCATTGGCGCACGATCCGCAGCTCGGCCTGTTCGCGATGGCGTTCCTGGATTCGCAGGCGTATCCGCTGTGGAAGCAACAATTGCTCGCCGGGAAGGTGGATGCGGCGACCGCGGCCCAGGTCGGGCACTTGCTGGCCACGCTGCACAACGCCACGGCCGGCCGCCAGGATCTCGCGGCGGCATTCGACACCACGGACAACTTCCACGCGCTGAGGCTGGAGCCCTATCTGCTGGCCACCGCGCAGCGCCATCCCGAGCTCGCCCCGGTGCTGCATGCGCTGGCGGAGCGGACGGCGCGGCAAAGGATCGCGCTGGTCCATGGCGACGTCAGTCCGAAGAACATCCTGGTCGGTCCCGACGCGCCGGTGCTGCTGGATGCCGAGTGCGCCTGGTACGGCGACCCGGCTTTCGATATCGCGTTCTGCCTCAATCACCTGCTGTTGAAAGCGGTGCTCCTGCCGCGGCACCTGGACGAGCTGATGCAGGCGTTCGACGCGCTGGCCCGCAGCTATCTCGAGCAGGTGCAATTCGAGCCGCGGGCGCGGCTCGAGGCGCGCACCGCCAGCCTGCTGCCCGCATTGACGCTGGCGCGAATCGACGGCAAGTCTCCGGTGGAGTACCTGGCCGGGAGGCCGGTCGAACAGGAGCTTGTACGCAAGTTGACGGCGCCGCTGATCGTTCGGCCGGTGGATTCGCTGGCGGCGATTGTGGAGGTCTGGCGCGCCGGCATTGCCGGTGCAACCTAAGCGGTAAGCCCGGCCACCAGTTCGAGCACCGCATCCGCGAACACGTGCGGCGCTTCCTGCGGCAGGTTGTGGCCCACGCCCGGCACCAGGCGGTGCGAGCGCGCTCCGGTGAAGCGGTCCGCATGGGCCGCGGCGTCGGCGGGCGGCCGCACGCCGTCATCGGCGCCATCGAAGGTGATCGCGGGCACGCCAATCGCCGGCTGTGCCGCGAGCCGGTGCTCGATTTGCGCATAGGCCGGATCGCCCGGCACCAGGCCGTAACGATGCCGGTAGGAGTGGATGACGACGTCCACGAAATCGGGATTGTCGAAGGCCGCGGCGCTGCGCTCGAACGTCGCGTCCTCGAAGGACCAGGTCGGCGACCAGAGTTTCCAGAGCAGGCGCGCGAAGCCGCGCCGGTCGCGCGCCAGCCCGGCGCGGCCGCGCTCGCTGTGAAAGTAGTACTGGTACCAGAGCTGGTGCTCGTTGTCGGGCGTGTCCGGCTCCATCGCCTTCGCGATGTTCTGGATGTTGTAGCTGTTCAGGGACACCAGCCCGGCGCAGCGGTCGGGCCACAGTGCCGCGACGACGCAGGCGGCGCGGCCGCCCCAGTCATAGCCGGCCAGCACGGCGCGCGCGATCCCCAGCGCATCCATCAGCGCCAACAGGTCGGCGCCCAGCGCTGCCTGCTCGCCGGAGCGCGGCGTCTTGTCGCTGACGAATCGTGTGGGGCCGTAACCGCGCAAATACGGCACGATGACGCGGCAACCGGCCGCCGCCAGCAACGGCGCGACTTCGCAGTAGGTGTGGATGTCGTACGGAAAGCCGTGCATCAGGAAGACCGGTGGCCCTGCCGCCGGTCCGGTCTCGAAACAGGCGACGTCGAGCACGCCGGCACGAACATGGCGCAAGGGCTGCATCGCCGTCATGCCGTGGACGCGCGAATCGCCTTCGCGGCCTCTTTGGCCTTATCGAACTCGGCCCGCAGCCGCACCAGTTCCTCGGGGCTCACGCGGCGGGCGTTCGAATAGTCGAGCTTCCACGCGGGCGAGTCGCTCCAGCGCAGCGGCGACTGCACGGTGGTGCGCGGCCCCGGCGCGGATTCGAGCACCCGCAGCGCCAGCTCCAGCGTGAAGTCCTGCGACTGCGGATCCTTCGGCCGGCCGGCGGCATTGCCGAGCGGAAAGTCGCTGAAGAGAAAGCGCGGAACGCCCACGTGTTCGACGATGTCCTTGGCGCAGCCCATCACGACGGTGGCGATGCCGCTCGCCTCCAGGTGCCGGGCGACGAGGCCGAGGGTCTGGTGGCACACCGGGCAGTTCGGCACCAGGATCGCGACGTCCGCGCCATCTTCCAGGCAGCGCGACACCACCTCCGGACAGTAGGCCGCCAGCGTCTGGCGCTGGCTGCGATGCGTCGGCACGCCATGAAAGCGTGGCGCCAGCGCGCCGATGCGGCCTTGCGACACCGCGCGCCGCAGCGCGGGCAGCGGAAACCAGGCGCCGCTGTCTTCCGTCGAGCTGTGCCTGAAGTCGATGGCGACATGATCGACCCGCAACTCATGATCGGCGCTGGTATCGCCGGAATAGACAGCGTTGAACTTTGCAGCCGCGTTGTAGGCAGTGCCTGCCGGTCGCGGTCCCTGGCCCGGGCGCACCGGCGCGGCCGTGGTGATGATGGTCGCGCTGCATTGCGCGAGCGGCTTGGCCAGCGGGCGAAACGGCACCAGCAAGTAATGCGCCCAGCGATATGGATTGCCATAGCCGAGCGCGAGGTACCAGTCCCGGGTGCGCTGCATGTAGGCAATCGGGCTGTCCTCATCCGTTGCGAAGCCGAGCTCGGCATCGAGCTGCGCTTGCGAATGATCGGGCGCGATGGACACGTGAAACACCTCTCGACTCGCTACTCTACATCGCCTTGCGCTGCGTCGGGACAAGTGTCCTGTCCCACAATTGGAGGCCGTATTGGTCTGGAGTTGACGTGAATCTCGAAAATGCGATCGCCGCGCACGCCGAATGGAAGAGCAGGCTGCGTATTGCGATCCGGAAGCAGGAGAAGCTCGACGCCGATGAAATCGCGCTCGACGACCAGTGCCCGCTTGGGAAGTGGTTGCATGGCGAGGGCAAAGGCCAGTATGGAAGGCTGGCCTATTTCAGCAACTGCGTGACCAAGCATGCGCAATTCCACAAGTCCGCGGCCCACGTAGCGCGGACGATCAATGCGGGCAAGTACGGCGAGGCGCAGACCATGCTTGGATTGGGGTCGCCGTACGCGGAGGCGTCCACGGCCGTAGCGGTGGCGATCATCCACCTGCGCCGGGAAGCTGGAATCTGACCGGGCCGCCTTCCGGCTCCGGCCGCGAATACCGGGCGCGTCAAGCCGCGGCCAGCGCCTGTTCCAGGTCGGCCCGGAGATCGTCGATGTGCTCGATGCCTACCGAAAGCCGTACGGTCTCTTCCGACACACCGGCTTTGGCCAGCTCGTCGGCCGCCAGCTGCCGGTGCGTGGTAGAGGCGGGGTGAGTGGCCAGCGAGCGCACGTCGCCGATGTTCACGAGGCGCGTGAACAGCTTGAGCGCATCCAGGAAACGCTCGCCGGACTTGCGCCCGCCTTCGATGCCGAAGGTCAGGATGCCCGAGGCGCGCCCGCCCAGGTATTTGCGTGCCAGTGCGTGCTCCGCGTGTTCCGGCAGGCCGGCATAGTTCACCCACGTGACCTTCGGGCTGGCCTTCAGGTGCCTGGCCACCGCCAGCGCGTTGTCGCAGATGCGGTCCATGCGCAGCGCCAGCGTTTCGATGCCCTGCAAGATGAGCCAGGCATTGAAGGGCGAAATCGCTCCGCCCATGTTGCGCAGCGGCACCACGCGGGCACGTCCGACATAAGCCGCCGGGCCGAATGCCTCGGTGCAGACAACGCCGTGGTAGCTGACGTCGGGTTCGTTCAGCCGCCTGAAGCGCGCCTTGTGGGTGGCCCAGGGAAACTTGCCGCTGTCCACGATCGCGCCGCCGACGCTGTTGCCATGGCCGCCGAGGTACTTGGTCAGCGAATGCACGACGATGTCGGCGCCGTGCTCGAACGGCCGGCACAGGTAGGGGCTGGGTACGGTGTTGTCGACGATCAGCGGCACGCCGTGGTCATGGGCGACCTGGGCCAGCGCGGCGAGGTCCGTCACGTTGCCCAGGGGGTTGCCGATCGATTCGCAGAAGACCGCCTTGGTTCGCGCATCGATCAGCGCGCCCAGGCACTCCGGCTTGGACGGATCGACAAAGCGCACCTCGATGCCCTGTTGCGGAAAGGTGTGGGCAAACAGGTTGTAGGTGCCGCCATAGAGCGTGCTCGATGAAACGATGTTGTCGCCGGCTTCGGCGATGGTCTGGATCGAGGCCGTGATGGCGGCCATGCCGGAAGCCATGGCGAGCGCGGCCACCCCGCCTTCCAGCGCGGCCAGGCGCTGCTCCAGCACGTCCTGGGTCGGATTCATGATCCGCGTGTAGATGTTGCCTGCCACCTTCAGGTCGAACAGGTCGGCGCCATGCTGCGCGCTGTCGAATGCATAGGCCACCGTCTGGGCGATCGGCGGCACGACGGCACGGGTGGTCGGGTCGGGCGAATAGCCGGCATGAACCGAGAGGGTTTCGAATTTCCAGTCGTTCGACATGGTTGTCTCTTTCTAGTAGTGGGTATTACCGTGGGTCTTGGGTCGGCCTGGATTATTGCCGAACGCGGATCGCCCACCGACGACCACCAGAGAAGCGCACCAAAGTGAGGCGTTTGTCCGCTCAATCAGATTTGATGATGCGTGAAAAGGGAGCCTGCTAGTCACGTCGCGTTGAGGTTCATCAGCCTGACGCGTCATGCATCGGTCAACGCGCTGCCCCGATTGAGAACCATCAATTGGCAGGAATTTCGTGCCGGGACAATTCCATTCAAAGGAACCCGCCATGGAATTCGCACTGCAACTTGCCATCATCCTCGCCTGCCTGTTTTATGGTGCCCGCAAGGGAGGGATCGCACTCGGCCTGCTGGGCGGCATCGGTATCGTGATACTGGTGTTCGGTTTCAAGCTGCCGCCGGGCAAACCGCCGGTGGAGGTGATGCTGACCATCATCGCGGTCGTGGCAGCATCGGCGACACTGCAGGCATCCGGCGGACTGGAAGTGATGCTGCAGGCCGCTGAAAAGGTCCTGCGCCGCAATCCGAAGTACGTTTCGATCCTGGCGCCCTTCACGACCTGCGCGCTCACCATGTTGTGCGGCACCGGGCACGTCGTGTACACGATGCTGCCCATCATCTACGACGTGGCCATCAAGAACGACATCCGGCCCGAGCGGCCGATGGCAGGCGCCTCCATCGCCAGTCAGATGGGCATTCTCGCGAGCCCGGTCTCGGTCGCGGTCGTGTCGCTGGCGGCCTTTCTGGCGAAGGCCCCGGTCGGCGGCAACGTGATCGATTTCGTCACGCTGCTGTCGATCACCATTCCGTCGACGCTGCTGGGTGTTCTGATGATCGGCATCTTCAGCTGGTTCCGCGGCAAGGACCTCGACAAGGATGAGGAGTTCCAGGCGCGCATTGCCGACCCGGAAAACCGCAAGCGGGTGTATGGCGATTCCACCACGCTGATGGGCAAGCAACTGGGAACCGGCCAGTGGGTGGCGATGTGGATCTTCGTGGGCGCCATCGTGCTGGTGGCGGTGCTCGGCGCATTCGAGCCGCTGCGCCCGCTGGTGGCCGGCAAACCGCTGTCGATGATCCTCACGATCCAGATGTTCATGCTGCTGGCAGGCGCGCTGATCATCGTGCTCACCAAGACCGATCCCGCCGCCATCGGCAAGAACGAGGTGTTCCGCGCCGGCATGATCGCGGTGATTGCCGTGTTCGGCATCGCCTGGATGGCCGATACGGTGTTCGAAGCCAACCTGCCCGGCCTGAAGGCTGCGCTGTCCGAAGTCGTGAAAACGCACCCCTGGGCCTACGCGCTCGCCTTGCTGGTGGTTTCAAAGCTGGTCAACTCGCAGGCCGCCGCCATCAGCGCGATGGTCCCGGTGGCGCTGTCGATCGGCGTGCCGCCCGGCTATGTCGTCGCCTTTGCCGCGGCCAGCTACGGCTACTACATCCTGCCGACCTATCCGAGCGACCTGGCGACCATCCAGTTCGACCGCTCCGGCACCACGCGCATCGGCAAATACGTGATCAACCACAGCTTCATCCTGCCCGGGCTGATCGGCGTGGGTACGTCGTGCCTGTTCGGCTACCTCCTGGCATCGGCACGCGGCCTGGTTTGAGGGACAATTGCAGCGGTTCCCGGTTTGTCCGCCCGCGGCAGGCAAGGCACAATGCGTGAAAGGCGTTCGTAGGCACCTTCTTTGCCGACGGGCCTTTTCGATCTCACACCGAGGAGGTTTTAGTGAACTCCAGGCGCGACTTCCTCAAGAGCTCATCCGCGCTTCCTCTTGCGGCGACGATTCCCTGCTTCTTTCATGCCGGCGCGGTTGGCGCGGCGAGTTCGCCGCAGCGCAGTTTCGATCCGCGGCCGCAGGACGGCTGGCGCACCTTCGAGGTGACGACCCGCGTCGACATCGACCCGGCGCGCGGCGCCACGCAGGTCTGGCTGCCGGTGCCCACGTTGGTAACCGATTGGCAGCGCCCGGTGAGCAACCTCGTCTCCAGCAACGGCTCCGTCCACATGATTGAGGGCGGCACGAACAGTGCGGCCATTCTCCATGCCCGCTTCACGCCGGCCCAGGATCAGCCGGTTATCAAATTGATCAGCCGGGTGCAGACCCGCGACCGTGCGCTCGACTGGTCGCAGCCGCGCGGCGCGAAAACCGAGCCCGATGCGTCGCTGGCGCAGTGGACCCAGTCCACCGCCCTGATCCCCACCTACGGCATCGTGCGCAGCACGGCGCAGCAGGCGATCCGCGGCACGCGTGACGACGTCGACAAGGCCCGTGCGATCTACGACTGGGTCGTGCGCAACACCCATCACGAGCCCGCGGTGCGTGGCTGCGGCGAAGGCGACGTCAAGGCCATGCTCGAAAGCGGCAACCTGAGCGGAAAGTGCGCCGACCAGAACGCCCTGTTCGTCGGGATGTGCCGTTCGGTCGGCATCCCGGCGCGCGACCTCTACGGCGTGCGCCTGGCAGCTTCCAGGTTCGGCTATCGCGAACTCGGCGGCGATCCCGCCGCGCTTTCGGCAGCCCAGCATTGCCGCGCCGAGGCCTGGCTGCGCGGTTACGGCTGGGTGGCGATGGACCCGGCCGACGTGACCAAGGTCATGCGCGACGAGACCACTGAGTGGATCCGCGATCCCGGCCACGCGCTGGTGGCGCCGGTGCACAAGGGCCTGTTCGGCTGCTGCGAAGGCAACTGGCTGGCCTACAACGCCGCGCACGACGTGGTGCTGCCGTCCGCGATCGGTCCGCGGCTGGGCTTCCTGATGCACCCGGTGGCCGAGACCGCGAAGGGCCGCCTGGACTCCTACGCGCCCGACGATTTCAGGTACCGGATCACGGCGCGCGAAATCAAGGCCTGAGGGCCCGCAGCACATTCTCCGCCGTCGCCGGCGCGTCCATCTTCACCAGCCCGGTGCCGCGCGCCGCGCTCGCCGCCTGGCGCAAGGCCTCCCAGACACTCACGGCAAGCATCAGCGGCGGCTCGCCGACGGCCTTGCTGCCGCCGACGTTGTCCTCGCGATTGGGCTCGGGCCAGAGCTCGATATTGAAATGCTGCGGCACGTCGCCGGTCGCCGGAATCTTGTAGGTGCTGGGCGCGTGGGTGGCCAGCGCGCCGTTGTCGTTCCACACCAATTGCTCGGTCGTCAGCCAGCCCACGCCCTGGATGAAGCCGCCCTCGATCTGGCCGATGTCGATGGCCGGATTGATGCTTGTGCCCACGTCGTGGAGGATGTCCACCTTGAGCACGCGGCTCTCGCCCGTGAGTGTGTCGATCGCCACTTCGCTGCAGGCCGCGCCGTAGGCGAAGTAGTAGAACGGCCGGCCGGTCAGCGTGGCCTTGTCGTAGTGGATCTTGGGCGTGCGGTAGAAGCCGTCGCTCCACAACTGGATGCGGTTGGCATACGCCGCCTTCACCACTTCGTCGAAGGTCCGCGTCGCAGTGGGCGAGATCACCTGGCCGCCACGGAACGTGACCGCGCCGGCGCCGCAGCCGTCCAGGCCGCAGACGAAAGCAGCCAGGTTGTCGCGGACGTTGCGCGCGGCGAACTGGGCGGCCCGGCCGTTCAAGTCGGTGCCGCTGGAAGCGGCCGTGGCCGACGCGTTGGGCACCTTGCCGGTGTCGGCGGCGGTCGACCGCACCCGCTCGAACGGCACGCCCAGTTCGTCGGCCACGATCTGCGCCACCTTGGTGTTCAGGCCCTGGCCCATCTCGGTGCCGCCGTGGTTCACCTGCACGCTGCCGTCGGTGTAGACATGCACCAGCGCGCCGGCCTGGTTGAAGAAGGTGGCGGTGAAGCTGATGCCGAACTTCACCGGCGTGATGGCGATGCCGCGCTTGATGACCGGGCTGCCGGCATTCCACTGCGCGATCGCGGCGCGCCGCTGCCGGTAGTTCGA
>DATNBX010000064.1:0-3979 GCA_035571795.1 Ramlibacter sp. | reverse complement strand
CACGCTGCCGACGCACGGCGTGTTGTTCGTCACCCTGCTGATCGGCACTGTGCTGCTGGTCGGGCTGTTGAACTATGTGCCGGCGCTGGCGCTGGGTCCCGTGGTGGAACACCTGGCTTTGTGGGGTGCCAAATGAACAAGCAAGTCGCATTCAAGCAAATGAGCGAGCCAGCCGCGCCCGCTCGGGTGGACGACGCCGCCATCACCCAGATGAACAAGGAAGCGGTGAGCCAGCGCAAGCAATCGCTGACGCTGCTCGACCCGGCGCTGCTGAGGCCGGCCGTGTTGAGCGCGCTGGTGAAACTCAATCCGGCCGTCCAGTGGCGCAATCCGGTGATGTTCGTCGTGTACATCGGCAGCATCGTCACCACGCTGCTGTGGCTGCAGGCCCCGGGCGACCCGGCCGCCGGCTTCATCCTGGCAGTGTCGGTGTGGTTGTGGTTCACCGTGCTGTTCGCGAACTTTGCCGAAGCGCTGGCCGAGGGCCGCAGCAAGGCCCAGGCGGCGTCGCTGCGCGGGCTGCGCCAGACGACCTGGGCCAAGAAACTCGCCCAGCCAAACCGTGGAGCCACCTGGCTGCCCGAGACATCCGAGAACCTGCGCCGCGGCGATGTCGTCTTGGTGGACGCCCACGACATGATCCCGCTGGACGGCGAAGTCATCGAGGGGGTGGCTTCGGTGGACGAATCGGCGATCACCGGCGAATCGGCGCCGGTCGTTCGCGAAGCCGGCGGCGACTTCTCGTCGGTCACCGGCGGCACGCGGGTGCTGTCGGACTGGCTGGTGGTGCGCATCACCGTCAATCCGGGCGAATCGTTCCTGGACCGCATGATCGGAATGGTCGAAGCGGCCAAGCGCCAGAAAACGCCCAACGAAATCGCGCTCACCATCCTGCTGGTCGCACTGACCATCGTTTTCCTGGTGGTGACCGTGACGCTGCTGCCGTATTCGGTGTTCAGCGTCCAGGCCGTCAAGGCCGGCACCGTGGTGAGCGTGACGGCGCTGGTTTCGCTGCTGGTTTGCCTGATTCCCACCACGATCGGCGGGTTGCTGTCGGCGGTCGGTGTCGCCGGTATGAGCCGGATGATGCAGGCCAACGTCATCGCCACTTCGGGCCGCGCGGTGGAAGCCGCGGGCGACGTCGACGTGCTGCTGCTGGACAAGACCGGCACCATCACCCATGGCAACCGGCAGGCGTCGTTGTTCGTTGCGGCGCCGGGCACGACCGAGGCTCACCTCGCGCGCATCGCGGTGCTGGCTTCGCTGGCAGACGACACGCCCGAGGGCCGCAGCATCGTCGACCTGGCACGGCGCCAGAAAGCGGATGACCGTGCCGTCGACGGTTCGGTTTTCCTGCCGTTCACGGCCCAGACCCGCATGAGCGGCGCCGACGTGCCGCAAGCCGGGGGAAGCCCACTGATGGTGCGCAAGGGCGCGGTGGACGCGGTGCGCAATCACGTGCAGGCTTTGGGCGGAACGATGCCGACGGAAGTGGTGCGCGCGGCCGAGGAGATCGCGCGGCGCGGCAGCACGCCGCTGGCGGTGGCCCAGGGTGCGAAGGTGCTGGGCGTGATCGAACTCAAGGACATCGTCAAGGCCGGCATCAAGGACCGTTTCGGCGAGTTGCGCCGCATGGGCATCAAGACCGTGATGATCACCGGTGACAACAAGATCACGGCCGCCGCCATCGCGGCCGAAGCGGGCGTCGACGACTTCCTGGCGGAAGCGACACCGGAGGAAAAGCTCAAGCTGATCCGGCAGTACCAGGCCGAGGGCAGGCTGATCGCCATGACCGGCGACGGCACCAACGATGCGCCGGCGCTGGCACAGGCCGACGTCGCCGTGGTCATGAACAGCGGTACCCAGGCCGCGAAGGAAGCGGGCAACATGGTGGACCTGGACTCCAATCCGACCAAGCTGCTCGAAGTGGTCGAGACCGGCAAGGCGTTGCTCATTACGCGCGGTTCGCTGACGACGTTCTCCATCGCCAACGACGTGGCCAAGTATTTCGCCATCATCCCGGCGATCTTCATGACCACCTACCCGCAGCTGGCCGCGCTCAACGTGATGCGTCTGGCCAACCCGTCGTCCGCCATCCTGTCGGCGGTGATCTTCAACGCGCTGATCATCGTGTTCCTGATCCCGCTGGCGCTCAAGGGCGTGCGCTACCGGCCCGTCGGCGCCGCCGCGCTATTGCGCCGCAACCTGCTGATTTACGGCGTGGGCGGCCTGATCGTTCCTTTCATCGGCATCAAGGCCATCGACCTGCTGCTGGTCGCGATCGGGCTAGCCTAGCTTATGACCTTGACTAGGAAATCCCTATGAACAACATTCTTCGCCCGGCAATCGTTCTCTTTGCCATCTTCACGCTCATCACCGGCGTGGCCTACCCGCTGGTGGTGACGGGCGCCGCCCAGGCGCTGTTTCCCGCGCAAGCAGCCGGCAGCTTGATCGTGAAGGACGGCAAGCCGGTGGGCTCGGCCCTGATCGGCCAGAACTTTTCCGATCCCAAGAACTTCTGGAGCCGGCCCTCGGCAACCAGCCCGATGCCCTACAACGGCGGCTCATCCGGCGGCTCCAACCAGGGACCCCTCAACCCCGCGCTGACGGACGCCGTCAAGTCCCGCATCGAAGCGCTGCGTGCCGCCGACCCCGGCAACACCGCGCCGGTGCCGGTGGATCTGGTCACTGCTTCAGCCAGCGGCCTGGACCCGCACATCAGCCCGCCCGCCGCGCGCTATCAGGTCGCCCGGGTGGCGAACGCCCGGGGCATGTCTGCCGACAAGGTCCAGGCGCTGGTCGATCAGCATACGCAACGGCCGCTGCTGGGCTTTCTAGGCGAGCCGTATGTGAACGTTCTGCAGCTGAATCTCGCGCTCGATGCGTTGCACTGAGTCATTGGCTACAGTCGCGTATGGGCGGCAACATCGACTCGCGTCCCGACCCCGACCAGCTGCTTGAACAGATCCGCGGCGAAGAGGAGCGCGCGCGTAAGGGGCGCCTACGCATCTACTTCGGAGCCACCGCGGGCGTCGGCAAGACCTATGCCATGCTCAGCGCGGCGCAGCGTGAGCACAAGGTGGGTGTCGACGTCGTGGTCGGCGTGCTGGAAACGCACGGGCGCGACGAGACGGCGGAGCTGTTGGTGGGCCTGCAGCAACTGCCTTTGCGTGAAGTGCCTTATCGCGGCCGGGTCCTCAAGGTGTTCGATCTGGACGCTGCGCTGGCACGCAAGCCGCGAGTGCTGCTGGTCGACGAGCTGGCGCATTCGAACGTGGCCGGGTCGCGCCATCCGAAGCGCTGGCAGGATGTCAGCGAGCTGCTGGAAGCGGGCATCGACGTCTGGTCGACCCTCAACGTGCAGCACCTGGAAAGCCTGAACGGGACCATCGGCGCCATCACGGGCATCCGGGTGCACGAGACGGTGCCCGATACCGTGCTCGACGAGGCCGATGAGGTGATCCTGATCGATGTCACGCCCGACGAACTGATCGCGCGGATGAAGGCCGGCAAGGTGTATTTGCCGCAACAGGCGGAGCGGGCGGCGCAAAATTTTTTCCGCAAGGGCAACCTCATCGCACTGCGCGAGATTGCGTTGCGCCGTACGGCCGAGCACGTGGAAGACGACGTACGCAGCTACCGAGTCGAGCAGTCGATCTCTCCCGTATGGAACACCGAGGGCGCTCTGCTGGCCTGTATCGGGCCGCGCGAGGGCGCCGAGCAGACCGTGCGCGCCGCGGCGCGGCTGGCCGGGCAACTGAACGTGCGCTGGTATGCCGCCTATGTCGAAACGCCGTCGCTGCAAAGGGCCAGCAACGAGCAGCGTGACCGCATCCTCGCGGTGATCAAGCTCGCAGCCGACCTGGGCGCGCAAACGGCCGTGCTGACCGGCAGCGACGTGGCCGCCGAACTGATACGGCAGGCGCAGGCGCAGAACTGCGCGATGCTGGTGATCGGGCGGCCACGGTCCAGCCGCTGG
>DATNBX010000063.1:0-18488 GCA_035571795.1 Ramlibacter sp. | reverse complement strand
GCCGCATTCAGGATTTCGAAGCCACGGGCGTTCAGCAGCCTGAAATTCAGCACCGCATTGTCATGGTCCGGTGATACCACCACGTTGCCGCGGGTCTCGGTGAGATAGTCGAACTGGATCGCCTGCAGCGTATTTTTTTCGGGATGACGCAGCTCCTTGCGCTCGTGCTTGACCGGTCCCATCGCCAGGCGAGATTCGACGCGCTGCAGGTCCGGCGGGAAATTCACCGTCACGGTGCCACCTACAGGCTGCCCTACCTGCGGCACGATCCGCCAACCGATCGCGAGGTAATCGAATACATCGCGATGGCGAAGCACCTTCTTGCGCGAGTCGACCCGGAATTCCGTGAGTTTCATCGCCGGCCACGGTGTCTTGCCGTCGAGGGTGAACTTCGGCGCGGCGGGCCCTATCACGTTGAGGTGGCGCGCCAGGTCTTCCAGGTATTGCAACGCAAACCGGCTCGCTGCCTCCGTCTGCGCCGTGTTCTCCTCGAGATTGAGTTGCAGCTCGCTTTGCTGGCTCTGCAAAGCCTTCGCCTGCGATCTCAATTGGTTCAGGAAACTCACGTCGGCTCACCTCGGCTTCGATCGAGCGGATTCTACGTTGACCCGCTGCCCTGGCCGGGGCGCACGGCTGCGGCGCAGCAGCACTCCGATGCAGCCGGAAAGTCCCAGTCCGGCAACGGCACAACTGCCTGTCACCACCCAGCTCCACTGCCAGCCGCCGGTGCGGGTCGCGACCCACGCGACCAAGGGCGGGCCGGCGAACTGGCCTAGCGCGGACCACTGCTGCATCCAGCCCACCGTCGTCGAAATCATGCGCTCACCCGGTGCGAGCCGCACCGCCAGCGAAAACAAGGTGCCCGGGATCAGGCCACCGACCAATGAAAACATCAGCACGGCGGCGTAGCGCAGCGCGGCGGAAAGTTGCGCATCGATCGCGTCCGGCAGGGGCGCGAACGCGATCACGCCGCTCACGCCCATCGTTGCGAAGCCCAGGTAGAGCAAACGCTGGGGGTGCACCCCGCGCTGCAACAGGCGTCCCGACGCAATGTTTCCGCCCATGTTCACCGCAGCGGCAAACGCCGTGGCGGGACCGGCTAGGGCGGCGCGCAGCCCGGCTTGCGCATACATGGTCGGCAGAAACCCGATCACCGCCAGCCATTGGCTGGAATAGACGGCGAAGCTCAGGGCCACCAGCCACGGCCCGGGTGACGACAGGGTCCCCAGCAACCGACCGAACCATCCCTGCGCCGCACTGCTGCGGACGTGCGGAACAGCGTTATCGGACGGCAGCGCCAGCCAGAGCCATAGCGCCATCGAAGATGAAGCGGCACCCAGCAGCCACCACCAGCCTTGCCAACCCAGCCACACCATGACGAGCGGACCGCACAACAGCGCGAGGGCGGTACCGAACGGCATGTACGCGCCCCACAGCCCAAGGGTCGCGCTCATGCGGGCGGGATCCACCAGGCGGCGGATCAGGCCAGGCGCCGGCATTGCCGCCAGCAGAAAGCCCAAACCCTCGACGGCCCGCAGCAGCATCAGCGTTTGTGGCTCGGTGGCCCAGCCTCCAAGCAGGCTCGCGGCCGAGAGGATGACCAACCCGCCGACCATCGTGCGTTTCAAGCCCAGGCTATCGGCTGCCAAACCAACCGGAAGGCCCAGCGTCATGCCCGCCAGCTGGACCAGCGAGAGCAGGAACCCTGCCTGCAGCAACGTCACGCCGAGGGCTTCGCCCAGCACGGGCAGCGCCGGCGGCAACTTGCCAACATGCAGTGCCGCGCTGATGCCGCCCAGCACAACCAGCAAAGCAGGATCGAGGCGCCGCATCGTCACGCCAGCAGATTGCGGCCGGTCAGGCGCTCATGTTCGCGCGCGGCAAAGCGATCGGTCATCCCTGCGATGTAATCGGCCACAGCCCTGGCGACATCCACTCTGGCCGCAAAGCCGGGCGGCATCTGGCCCGGATCCGTCAGGTAAAGCGCGAAGAGTTCGCGCACGACCTGCTGGGCCTGCCCCGTCTTGGCAGCGACCTGCCGGTGACGGTACAGGTTCTGCAACAGGAAGCGCTTGAGCACACCCGAACCGGCCTGCATCGCTGCCCCGAACTTGACCAGCGGGCCGGCCGAGCGCGCCTGCTCGGGGCTGGCCGGCTCCGCCTCTGCGAGGGCCGTTCGGGTGGCGCCGATCAGGTCATCGACCTGCGCAGCGAGCATTCGACGAATCGATTCGTACAGCAGCCGACGGCCTTGCAGCTCGGGAAATTCGTTCAGCGCCTCCAGCCGGAACCGATCGAACAGCTCGACTTCGCGCAGCTGCTCCAGCGTAATCAGCCCGGAGCGCACGCCGTCGTCGATGTCATGCGCGTTGTAGGCGATCTCATCGGCCACATTGCACAGCTGCGCTTCCAGACTGGGCTGGGTGCCGTCCAGGAACCTGCGTGCCACGCCGCCGGGTTCCGCCGCCTCCAGACGCAAGGCATTGGCGCGCGAGCAATGCTTGAGGATCCCCTCGCGTGTTTCGAAGCTGAGATTCAGCCCGTTGAAGCGCGGATAACGCTCTTCGAGTTCATCGACCACGCGCAGGCTTTGCAGGTTGTGCTCGAAGCCGCCGCTGCCGGCCATGCAATCGTTCAGCGCGTCCTGGCCGGCATGGCCGAAAGGTGTATGACCCAGATCGTGAGCCAGCGCAATCGCCTCCACCAGGTCCTCGTTCAGTTGCAGTGACCGCGCCACGGAACGGCCCAGTTGAGCCACTTCGAGCGAATGCGTCAGCCGGGTGCGAAAGAGGTCGCCTTCGTGATTCAGGAACACCTGCGTCTTGTAGACCAGTCGCCGGAAGGCGGTCGAGTGGATGATCCGGTCCCGGTCGCGCTGGTATCCGGCCGGACCCGGCGCCGCATCCTCGGCGTGGCGCCGGCCGCGCGACCGCGCCGGATCGCATGCATAACGGGCCAGCGTCATCTCAGGTGAGCCTGCAGCAATGCTCGATCACTTCACGTACCAGCGATTCGGGGGCAGTCCGCACGGCCGCGCTGCCGGGCCGATCGATCACCACGAACTTGATCTCGCCGGCTTCGGCTTTCTTGTCCACACGCATCAGCTCCAGGTACCTGTCCGCGCCGAGCGCCGGGGCAACGACGGGTAGTTCAGCTCGGCGCAGCAGCGCGATGACGCGTTCCACGAAAGACTCGTCCACGAGGCCCAGCCGTTGCGACAGTCGCAGGGCCATCACCATGCCGCAACCGACCGCTTCTCCGTGCAGCCACTGCCCATAGCCCAGGCCGGCCTCGATCGCATGGCCAAAGGTGTGGCCGAAGTTGAGGATGGCGCGCAGGCCCGATTCGCGCTCGTCCTGGCCGACCACCCACGCCTTGATCTCGCAACTGCGCCTGACGGCGTGGGCCAGTGCCGCGCTCTGGCGCGCCTTCAGCCCGTCGATATTCTTTGCGAGCCAGTCAAGGAAAGCCAGATCGGCGATCGGTCCGTACTTGATGACTTCGGCCAGGCCGGCACTGAGCTCGCGGTCGGGTAAGGTGCCGAGCGTCCCCAGGTCGCACAGCACCAGCAACGGCTGATAAAACGCCCCGATCATGTTCTTGCCCAACGGGTGGTTGATCGCTGTCTTGCCGCCCACCGACGAGTCAACCTGAGCCAGCAGGGTCGTGGGCACCTGGACAAAAGGAACGCCCCGCATATAGCTGGCAGCCGCAAAGCCGGCCATGTCCCCGACGACGCCACCGCCCAATGCATACAAAACGGTCTTGCGGTCGCAGGCGTGTTGCAGCAATGCGTCGAAGATCAGGTTCAGGGTTTGCCAGTTCTTGTGCTCTTCCCCGTCCGGCAGCGCGACTACATGAACTGCCTTGTGGTGCGTTGACAAGGCTTTCTCGAGCCGGTGCCCATAGAGCGGCCCGACCGTGCTATTGGTGACGATCAGGGCCTGGGCGGACGTGGGCAAGCCGGCCCAGGTCGCCGGCTCGTCCAGCAAGCCGCTGCCGATGCTGATCGGGTAACTGCGCTCGCCAAGTTCAATCGTGATCTGGTGGGGGGCGGGACTGGCGCTGGCGGCTGGCATAGCCGCAAGTTTAAGGGCGGGCCGGAATCACCGCCGCCAGCTCCAGCTGCATGAGAACCATGTTCACAAGCCTCGAGACTGAAGGACGGCCCGTCTCGATGACGAAATGAGCCGTTTCGCGGTACAGCGGGTCGCGTTCCTCGTACAGGCTGCGCAGGCGGCCCAGCGGGTCGGTCACCTGCAACAGCGGCCTGTTCCTGTCATGGCGCAAGCGCCTGAACACTTCCTCGGGCGACGAACGCAGATAGATGACGTGGCCCGCGTCACGCAAGCACTGGCGGTTGGCCGGCCTCAGCACCGCGCCTCCCCCGCTCGCGAGCACGCACGACGGCCCTTGCGTCAGTTCGCGGATGACCGATTCCTCCACGTCGCGAAACGCCGCTTCGCCCTCGCGCTCGAAATAGTCGCGGATCGAGCAGCCGATGCGCTGCTCGATCACATGGTCCGAATCGTTGAAGGGAAGACCGAGCCGCCGGCCGAGCTGGCGGCCGACGGTGGACTTACCGGAACCGGGCAGGCCGACGAGGATGACTCTGTGCGGTGCGGCTGCTGGTATCAATTCACATTCTGACAGGCATTGATGCCATAGGGCGGCTGCCGGAACGAGCCATTGGGGAAGTCAGTATCCACCGCGTCCGTCACGAACAGCCGCTCGGCCATGCCCTGCGACCCGGCCACGTTTGCTGTCACGCGGACCTTATACGCCAGCCAGGTTGCAAAGCGCTGCGAATATTCCACCTTGATCACCAGGATGCCTCCGGCATTAGTGGTTGTGACGGTTGGGACGTCGTAACTGACAATTAGGTCGCTTTTCCTTGGCTCCAGAGTCGGTTGCAAGTTAGCGTCCAGGCTGCCGTCAAGGTTTTCGCCTGGATCGACGTTCCCGTTGCGGTTCAGGTCCTCGTTGGCGCACCAGATCCGTTGGCCCTTCGTCCCCGGGTTCACACTGTACCTGGGAGAATTCGCGCCCGAGGGATCCGCCGCCGGGCTAGACGGATAAGCCTGTGCGGGCACATTGGGTGGCACTACGGTAAGCCCTAGTCGGTCGGACGCCGCCAGCGACACGCCGGCATTGTTGAAAAAAGGATCCAAGAACACACCCTTGGAGTAATGCGTCAAGTCCACAGAAATGTCCACTGGAGCTCCGGCGACCGCCCGCCCTGCCGCGTCGGCCACCGTCACCGCGAACCTCTTGATGTAGGTACCAGCACCTTTCTGGAGCACATTGTCATCGCCGATTGAAACAGCCAGGGCTTGCCCGGCCACAGTAAGGAGCGCCGTCACAGGCGTTGCGCCCGTGGGGCAGCCGGTGGCGCTGTCCACGTTGGTACCGAAGTCGCTGGCCGAGTAGCAAGCGTTCACATTGACTCCGTTGGTGGGGCTGGAGTTCTGGCCCGAGATGTAGTCCGCGGATACCGTTCCGGAGGCATCGGTATAAAGGGTTGTGGTCCCGCTGCTGATGGATGCGCCAATGGCCGGCAATCCGGTGGTTATGTCAACAAAGCGCACCCTGACGTTCTTGATCGGGTTATTTGCCTTGTCCAAGAACAGGAAGCGCAAAGTCGACTTGTTTGAGGTCGATCCCGGCGCATTCACGGCAAGTACATTCGGCGATGCAGCGAGCGATGGCTTTGCGTCCGGCGGTATGACTGCAACCGGTATTGCGCTCGTAAACACCTGGATCTGGTAGTCGGCTGCGTTGACACCACTGCCTGACGCAGTGATCGTATAGGCGCCAGAAGCGGCGGGCGCGATGAACGACTTGCTTGCCGACCCGGTCAGGCCGGTCGTGATCGTCTGGCTCACGAGCGCGGCAAGCGTTCCGCCAAGCTTCACTGAAACATTGGGAATTGGGATTCCGGCCGAGTCAACCAGACTCGCCGTCAAGGTGACCGTCTGTCCCGGCGAGGGGGTCGACGGCACGGCCTGCAACGTCAGCTTGCTGCCTGCGACCTTCACGGCAGTTTGTTTGGTGATGCCATTCACCGTGACAGCAAGCGTGATATCCCGGTCAGTCTTGTCCGCACCCGTGGACACGCTCCCGCTAAACGTGCCGGTTTTGTCCGTCACAGAATCACTGGTGTCGGGCGCAAACACGCTGTTCTGATCGGAGGCGACGCTAACTTTTGCGCCGGTGACCGCGTTGCGGTTCGCATCAACCGTCACAACGGTTAGCTGAGCCTTGTCGGTGCCGCTGTTGTTCAGCGTGGTCTTGTCCGTAAACAGCGCAAAGTCGGTTACCTTCAAGGTCGGCGAACCGTCGACGGTTGTTCCGCCCGCGGTCGTCGTGCCAGGGCTTCCACCCCCGCCGCCGCAAGCCGTCATCAATGCGGCGAGAACGAGTCCGCCCGCCATCCTCAAAAATTGCGTCATAGCCGTAAGGTCCTCTTCCTTGGTACTGCGTTATCGCGCCGCCGCCCGGTCCGCGATCATCTTGGGTGTGATGAACACCAGCATTTCCTGCTTGTTCGCGGTGCGGGACTTGTTCTTGAACAAGACTCCCACTCCGGGCAGATCGCCGAGCAGCGGGACCTTCGCCTCGTCCTCGGTTTCCGTCAATTCGAAAATGCCGCCGATCACCACCGTGCCGCCGTTCTCGACCAGCACCTGGGTCTTGATGTGCTTCGTATTGATGGCGATCCCCGCGGCCGTGGTTTCGCCGCGGCTGTCCTTGTTGATGTCCAGGTCCAGGATGATGTTGCCTTCCGGCGTGATCTGCGGCGTCACCTCCAGCTTGAGCGTCGCCTTGCGGAAGGCCACCGCGGTGGCGCCGCTGGCCGTCGCCTGCTGATACGGGAATTCCGTGCCCTGCTCGATCATCGCCTTGGTCTGGTCGGCCGTGACGATTCGCGGACTCGAAACCAGCTTGCCTTTGCCGTCGGCTTCCAGCGCCGACAACTCCAGGTTCAGGAAGCGGTTCGCGGCGGCGCTGAACAGCGAAATGGCAAAGCTCGAAGGGCTGAACCCGGCCTGGCCAATCGCGGGAAGATTCACGAACGTGGTGTTGACCGTGTCCAGATTGTTCGCGCTTTCGCCGGTAGTCGCGGACACCGCGTTGTAGGTGCCGCCCAGCGCCAGGCGATTGTTGCCCGTGATCTGGTAGCCTGGGTCGCCGCCGCGTACTCCGCGCAAGTCGCTTCCGCCCAGGCGGACGCCCAGCGACTTGCCGAACGTGTCCGACGCTTCGACGATGCGCGCTTCGATCAGGACCTGTCGCACCGCAATGTCGAGCTTGCCTATCAGCTGCTGCACGGCTTCCAGGCGCGAGCCGATGTCGGTGACGAAAAGCTGGTTGGTTCGCGGTTCGGCGATCACGCTGCCGCGCGTGCTGAGGATGCGGGCCGCGCCGGTGCCCGCCGTCAGCTGGGCCGCGATATCGACCGCCTTCGTGTAATTCAGCTGGAAGGATTGCGTCCTCAACGACTCCAGGCTCTGGATGGCCGCGCGCGACTCGAGGTCCAGTTTTTCCTTGGCGGCGATTTCGCCCTTTGGGGCAATCCAGATCACGTTGCCGCTCTTCTGCATGCCCAGGCCCTTGGCCTGCAACACGATGTCGAGCGCCTGGTCCCAGGGCACATCCTTCAAGCGAAGCGTGACGGCGCCGGTGACCGAATCCGAAGTGACGATGTTGAAGTTGGTGAAGTCGGCGATAACCTGCAACAGCGAGCGCACTTCGATGTTCTGGAAATTCAGCGACAGCTTTTCCCCGCCGAAACCCACGCCCTGGGTGAGCTTGGAAGGATCGATCTTGACCTGGCGCACCTCGACCACGAACTGGTTGTCGCTCTGATAGGCACTGTGTTCCCAGGCGCCCTTCGGCTCGATCACGACGCGGACCCGGTCGCCGGCCTGGAAGGTGGTCACTGTTTGCACAGGCGTGCCGAAATCGGACACGTCGAGCCGGCGCCGCAGGCCTTCGGGAAGCGAGGATTTCAGGAATTCAACGACCAGGTTCTGGCCCTGCTGCCGGATGTCGACGCCCACCTGATTGCTGGGCAAGTCCACGATCACCCGGGCGGAGCTGTCGCTGCCGCGGCGGAAATCCAGGTCCTTGATTGGCTGCGTTTCAGTATTGCGGCTCTCCGCAAAGGCGGGCACCGGAGCGGCGGCGGGCCCGGCCACTGCGGACGGCTCGAGCACCACGAGCAGCGACTTGCCTTGCAACTGCGCCTTGTATGCCGCTGCTGATTTCAGGTTCAGCACCAGGCGGGTGCGTTCACCTGCCTGCACCACGTTCACCGACCGGAGATTGCCCTGGTTGATTTCGACTGTGGACCGCCCCAAGCCGTTGCTGGCGCCCGGGATGTCCAGCGCAATGCGGGCCGGCGCCTGGATGGCAAATCCGGCTGGGATTGCGGTCAGCGGCTGGGAGAAGTCGATGCGCACGACCTCGACTCCGCCCTGGATCGAGCTGCTGACCGCTTCGACGACCGTCTGGGCCCTCACCGCAAGCGGAAAGACCGCGGCGAGAAACAGGCATGCAAAGGCCCAGGCCCTCCGCCAACTGATCTGATTGATGTTCACTTTGACCCCTCTTGCAGTTGCAATGTGGCTGTGCGT
This sequence comes from Ramlibacter sp., assembly GCA_035571795.1. GTDB lineage: Bacteria > Pseudomonadota > Gammaproteobacteria > Burkholderiales > Burkholderiaceae_C > Ramlibacter. The sequence goes on along the minus strand of DATNBX010000063.1, from coordinate 9,849 downwards.
TCGATCCATTCACCGGCCGCGTCCTGAACGATTTCGCGCAGGACAAGGTCCGTTTCTCCAACCTTGACGATCTTCCCGAAGTTCTGTCCGAGGTAATTGCCCGGGCGCACCTGATAAAGCAGGTTGTCGACGCGCACCAGTGCAACCGGCCGCCCCTCCTTGACCATGCTGCCCACCATCTTCATCGTGTCCAGGGGGTAACTCTCCAGCGGCTCCTTGCGCCGGGCGAGTTCCGGCGCCACCAGGGCCGCGTTCGACGTTGTCTGGGCCGACTCGCGCTTGAGCGCCTGAGTCAGCTTCTGGATGCTGAACGGATCCGTGGCCGTTTCCTGGGTATAGGCCTGGGGAGTGAATTTCTTGGGCTCCGGGATCGGTTGAATCTTCGGCCGCGTTTGCGCCCGTTGCTCGTTCATCCAGCCCTGCAGCTCTTCCTGCCCGGAAGAACCGCAGGCAGTGAGCAATAACAAGGCGACTGACGCTGCCGCAGCAGCAGTTCTGCAAGTCATTTCTTCGCTCCCGGCGTCGCCTTGCGCTGCGCCGCGACTTCATCGGCGTCGAGGTAGCGGAATGTCTTCGCGGTGGCATCCATCATGAGCGAGCCATCCTTGGCCGGCACGACGCCCAGGTTGTTCAGCGTCACGATGCGCGACAGGTTGGCGATATCGGCCGCGAACGAGCCCACGTCGTGGAAACGGCCGGTCACACGCAACGTAATCGGCAGCTCCGCGTAGTACTCCTTGACACTTACATTGCCAGGGCGGAACAGCTCGAAACTCAGGCTCCGCCCCAGTCCCGCCTGGTTGATATCCGAAAGCAGCGCGTCCATTTCGGCCTTGCTCGGCAGCTGCTTTTCCAGTTGGGTGACGTATTGCTGCACCTGTTCGCGCTGCTTCTTGAGCGCATCGAGATTGACGGCCTGGGCGAGCTTCTTGCTGTAATCCGCGCGCAGTGCGATCTCCTTTTTCTGTTCAGCTTCGAGCTCGGCGTCGGAACCGTTCAGCCAGGTGAACCAGAGGGCAACGACGATGCCGGCCAAAAGCGCCAGGTACAGCGCCCCTTTTGGCAGGATCGGCCAGGACGCGGGATCGCGGGTGTCCAGGCCCCGGAATTGCCCGAGCAGCGCTTGCTGCACCGCTGCGAAATTGATTTTGGGTAACTGCTTGATGGCCATGGCGGTCAGGTCTTGGCAGGAGCGGAAGCCTTGCCGGCGGGTGATGAAGCGGCGCTGGCGGCACTGGCGGCTTTTTGCACTTCGCTGGCGCGCAGCAGCCTGACCCGCATCGTGAAGTTCGACACCCGGCGCTGGTCGCGCGGGCTCAAGCTGACCGCGCCGGAAGTGATCTCGACCAGCTCCGGCCTGTTGAGCCAGGAACTGTTGTTGCCGAAGTTGCGCAGCAGTTCCGATACACGCTCGTTGGATTGGGCGGTGCCCTGAAGGGACACTACCTGGTTTTCCTGCTTCAGGCTGCTCACGTAAACACCGTCGGGAACCTGCTTGACCAGTTCGTTCAACAGGTGCACCGGCATGTTGCGGTCCGCCTGGAGGTCTTCCACCGCTTGCTGGCGGGCCCTCAGGGCCGCAATCTCGGCCTGCAATGTCGCAATGTCCTTGATCTGGCCTTCCAGGCGCTTGATCTCGTTCGTCAGCACCAGGTTCTTGCTCTGCTGGTCGGAGATCTGGGCCGCGTACCACACATAAATGCCACCGGCGACAATCAGGCCCGCCAATGCCGACAGCATCAATGACGCATAGAACGATTCACGCCGGCGCTTGCGGGCGGCCTCGCGGTGAGGCATCAGGTTGATGAGGATCACTGCAGGAACCTCCGCATGGCCAATCCACAGGAAGTGAGGTACGAGGGCGCTTCACGTCGCATCTTCTTCTCTCGCACTCCGGCGCCTATCTGCATACCCTCGAACGGATTCGCAAGATTGCAGGGAAACGACGTCTGCATGGTGACCGTATCCGTCAGCCCGGGCAGGGCCGCCGAGCCGCCCGCCAGCATCACGTAATCGACCCGGTTATGCGGCGTGCTGGTAAAGAAGAACTGCATGGCGCGGGCGATTTCCTGGGCCATGCTCTCCACGAACGGCTTGAGCACGCCGGACTCGTAGTCTTCGGGCAGATCGCCATTGCGCTTCTTGTTCTCGGCCTCCTCGGGCGAGAACCCGTATTGGCGCACGATCAGCTGGGTCAGCTGGGCGCCGCCGAACGCCTGGTCGCGGTCGTACAGCACCTCGTCGTTGCGGATGACCTGCATGCTCGTGGTGAAAGCGCCGACCTCGAACAGGGCAACCATGGTGTCGACTCCCTGGTTGGGCAGCGCCTGGATCAGCCGGCTGGCAGCCAGCCGCGAGGAGTAAGACTCGACGTCGATGATCACCGGCTTGAGGCCGGCGGCCTCGGCCAGGCCCTGGCGGTCCTGCACCTTTTCCTTGCGGGAGGCGGCGATCAGCACCTCGACGTCTCCAGCCGAAGTGGTGCTCGGCCCGACCACGCAGAAATCGAGGCTGACCTCATCCAGCGAGAACGGGATGTATTGGTTCGCTTCGGCCTCCACCTGGGTTTCCAGGTCTTGCTCCGACAGGCCGCCCGGCAGGATGATTTTCTTGGTGATGACAGCCGAGGGAGGAAGCGCCATGGCCACGTTTTTCGCCCGGGTACCACTTTTTTTCACTACCCGGCGCATGGCGTCGGCCACCTCTTCGAACTTTTCCACGTTGCCGTCGGTGATCCAGCCGCGTTCCAGGGGCTCGATAGCACAGCGCTCCAGCACCAGATTGCCCGCCTTGTCGCGCCCCAGCTCAACCAGCTTGACGCTGGATGAGCTGATATCCAAGCCCAACAGCGGCGCGGGCTGGCGGGTAAACAACGACCCCAAAGAGCTCAATTTCCGTCTCCTGCAACGCCCGTGTCTCCAGACGTAACAAACTTAAGATTTCACTTCAATGCTAGCAGTAACGTCCTTGTCACGTAAAGGATTTTTGCGATTCATCCTGGGTCAACCGTTGCCAAAACCCGACGCGGGAAGCTGCCATACTCGAAAGCTACCGGATGCGGCTCGTAGCGGCTACGGATGACGTGCGGACCTGCCCGAAAGAAAAGCCCCATGTAGGTCTGATTTCTATAATTGCGCCTGTCTCTCCGCTGGGACGCCACGTGGACAACTATGCCTTCTGACCCCTCTTCCGAGCCCCTGGCGCCGTCTTCGCGCAGCTGGTTGCGAACCTTCGCGGGCGTAATCCTTTGGGTCGTGGGCATCGTGCTGGCGGGCGTTGCGTCCGCGATCTTCATCGGCAGCGTGGCGCTGGCGGTCGCCTATCCCAATCTGCCCGACCTTTCGGACCTGTCCGACTACCGGCCCAAGCTGCCCTTGCGGGTCTACTCGACCGAGGGATTGCTGATCGGCGAGTTCGGAGAAGAACGGCGCAATCTCACCCCGATCACGCAGATCCCGCAAGTGATGAAGGACGCAGTGCTCGCGATCGAGGACTCGCGCTTCTATTCCCATGGCGGGGTGGACTACCGGGGCCTGCTGCGGGCGGCGCTAGCGAACCTGGGCCGGGTGAAAAGCCAGGGGGCTTCCACGATCACCATGCAGGTGGCGCGCAACGTCTACCTTTCATCCGAGAAGACATTCACCCGAAAACTTTATGAAGTCCTGCTTACCTTCAAGCTCGAACACCTGCTGAGCAAGGACCAGATCCTCGAGATCTACATGAACCAGATCTTCCTGGGCAACCGTGCCTACGGTTTTGCCGCGGCTGCCGAAACGTATTTCGGCAAGCAGATGAAAGACCTGACCATCGCCGAGGCGGCCATGCTGGCGGGACTGCCGAAGTCGCCCTCGGGCAACAACCCGATCAGCAACCCGTCGCGTGCCCGGGCGCGCCAGCTCTACATCATTGACCGGATGCAGGAGAACGGATTCATCACGGCCGAGGCAGCCGAAGCGGCGAAGAAACAAGAACTGAAGCTGCGCAGCGGCACCGACAACACGGCGGTTCACGCGGAGTTTGTCGCCGAGACCGTGCGCCAGCTCGTGTATGCACAGTACGGAGACGAGGCCTACACCCGTGGCCTGAACGTCTTCACCACCATCAACGCAGCCCAGCAGGACACCGCCTACCGGTCCCTGCGCAAGGGCATCATGGATTACGAACGCCGCCAGTTCTATCGCGGCCCGGAAGAATTCATCGACTTGCCGGCCGATGCCAAGGACGCCGAGGACGCGATCGACGACGCGCTCGCCGAGCATCCCGACAACGGCGATGTCATGTCGGCCGTGGTGATGGAGGCCAGCCCGAAGAAGATCGTCGCGGTGCGGCAGAACGGCGAACAGCTCGAGATCACGGGCGAAGGCCTGCGGCCGGCGCAGTCCGGCCTTTCCGACAAGGCGCCACCCAAGATCAAGGTCCGGCGCGGGGCCGTCATTCGCGTGGTCCGCACACCCAAGAACACCTGGGAGATCACGCAACTGCCGGAGGTCGAGGGCGCTTTTGTCGCACTCGATCCGCGCGACGGCGCGATCCACGCCCTGGTCGGCGGCTTCGACTTCAACAAGAACAAGTTCAACCACGTCACGCAAGCCTGGCGTCAACCGGGATCGGGCTTCAAGCCGTTCATCTACTCGGCCGCGTTGGAAAAGGGCTTCACGCCCTCGACCATCGTGAACGACGCGCCGCTGTTCTTCGACGCCGGGGTCACCGGCGGGCAGCCTTGGGAGCCGAAGAACTACGACGGCAAGTTCGAGGGCACGATGCCGTTGCACACGGCACTCGCCAAGTCCAAGAACATGGTGTCGATCCGGATCCTGCAGGCGGTGGGCACTCAGAACGCGCAGGACTGGATCACGCGTTTCGGTTTCGATGCTGAAAAGCATCCGCCCTATCTGACCATGGCGCTGGGCGCGGGCTCGGTCACGCCGATGCAGATGGCCACCGGCTATTCCGTGTTTGCCAACGGGGGCTATCGCGTCAATCCCTGGCTCATCACGAAAATCACGGACCAGAGGGGCAAGGCGCTGGTGGAGAGCCAGCCCCCGCTGCCCAACGAATCGGTGCGCGCCATCGACGCGCGCAACGCTTTCATCATGGAGCGGCTGCTGCAGGAAGTCACGCGCGCCGGCACAGGTGCAAGAGCCCAACGTGACCTCAAGCGCCCCGACTTGTACGGCAAGACCGGCACCACCAACGACCAGATCGACACCTGGTTCAACGGTTTTCAACCGACCCTGGTCGCCATCGTCTGGATGGGATACGACAATCCCCGCTCGCTCGGCGACCGCGAAACCGGCAGCAGCTTGAGCCTGCCGGTCTGGATCAACTTCATGGAATCGGCCCTCAAGGGCGTGCCGGTGATGGAGCCCTCCGCGCCCGAAGGCGTGGTCAATGTCGGCGGCGAGTGGTACTACGACGAATACGCGCGTGGAGGCGGTGTTGCGAACCTCGGCGGCGGCGCACCGCCGGAAAACGGTTCGGCCGTGCCGATCGTCCAGCGCCCGTCGGAGGACAAGAGCCTGCTGAACTCCGACGGGCTGCCGCCCAGCCGGCCGCCGCCGTCGCCGTCCGAGGAGCGCCGAAGCATCCTGGACCTGTTCAGGAACTAGCGTCCCGTCTCACAAATAGCTTGCATTTCGCTGCGCCGCTTTGGAGCGCAGGCAAGGCGCGGGCTCAGGCGAAGACGACCGACTGGCCGGCCTGTTCGCCGCCGTAACGCGTGAGGTTGGCGAAGAACTCGCCATTGCCCTTGGTGTCCATCCACTGCACGCCGTCGAACTTGTAGTGAAAGCCGCCGGCCTTCGCTGCCATCCAGATTTCGTGCAAGGGTTTCTGCAGGTTCACCACGATCTGGCTGCCGTTGGGAAAGGTGAGCGTCACCATTCCGCCGACCCGCTGGTTGTCGATGTCCGCGTCGGTTTCGTCGTTGATGCGATCGCAGCAGGCTTCGATGCGACGCAGGAGCGCTTCGGCTCGGTCCATGAATTCGGGGTCGGTCATTACAATTTCGCCATGTCGAGTGTTTTCCAAATTCTAGTCAGTGGCCATGCCCTGCGGCTTGCCCTTGCCGCAGGCGTGGTCGGGGCACTGGGCGGCTGTGGCCAGAAAGGCGCTTTATACCTGCCGACGGGCGAAGCGGCTGCCGCGCGTGCCACTCTGCCGCAAACCCTGGTGCCTGCAGCCCAGCCGGCGTCGGCGCCTCCGGCCGCCGGCACGGCTTCACCAATCCGCGTTCCATGAACATGAGCACCTTGCCCGGCCATCCGCATTTCGAATTCAGGGACGGTGAGCTCTTCGCCGAAGGGATCAGCCTGCGCACTCTCGCGCGTCAATACGGCACCCCCCTGTTCGTGTACTCGAAAGAGGCGATGCTGGCAGCGCTGGCCGCCTACCGGCGCGGCTTTGCCGGCCGCAAGGCACGGATCTGCTATGCGATGAAGGCGAACTCCTCGCTGGGCGTGCTGCAGGTGTTCGCTCAGGCCGGGTGCGGATTCGACATCGTCTCGGGCGGTGAACTGGAACGCGCGCTGGCCGTGGGCGGGGCCGCCGGAGAAATCATTTTTTCGGGGGTTGGCAAGACCCGCGCCGAGATGCGCCGCGCGCTGGAGGTCGGTGTCGGCTGTTTCAACGTGGAAAGCGAAGCGGAGCTGGAAGTGCTGAGCGAAGTGGCCGTGGCCTGCGGCAAGGTCGCTCCGGTCAGCGTCCGCGTCAACCCGGACGTGGATCCCAAGACCCATCCTTACATCTCCACCGGCCTGAAAGGCAACAAGTTCGGCATCGCCCACGCGCGCACCTTGGCCGCTTACCAGCGCGCCGCCGCCTTGCCCGGGCTGCGGGTGGCGGGCATCGATTGCCATATCGGCTCGCAGATCACCGATGCATCGCCCTACCTGGACGCGATGGACCGCGTGCTCGACCTGGTGCAGGCGATCGAGGCGGCCGGCATCCCGCTGCACCACATCGACTTCGGCGGCGGCCTGGGGATCGACTACAACGGCGACCGGCCTCCGGCGGCGGACGACCTCTGGGGCAAGCTGTTCACCAAGCTCGACGCGCGCGGTTTCGGGGACCGTCAGTTCATGATCGAGCCGGGCCGGTCTCTGGTCGGCAACGCGGGCGTCTGCCTCACCGAAGTGCTGTACCTCAAACCCGGCGAGCAGAAGAACTTCTGCATCGTCGACGCCGCGATGAACGACCTGCCGCGGCCGGCGCTGTATCAGGCCTATCACACGATCGTTCCGGTGGCGCGCAGCGACGGCGCGCCGCACACCTATGACGTGGTGGGGCCGGTGTGCGAAAGCGGCGACTGGATCGGCCGGGACCGGGCGCTCGCAGTGCAGCCGGGCGAGCTGTTGGCCGTGCTGTCGGCCGGCGCGTACTGCATGAGCATGGCCAGCAACTACAACGCCCGGGGCCGCGCCGCCGAAGTATTGGTCGACGGCGATCGGGCCGACCTCATCCGCGTGCGCGAAACGGCAGGCGACCAGATGCGCTACGAGCAACTGGTGCCCTGAGCACTCGCCACCCCAGCAATGCCGCGATGATGGCGGCGTAAACCGCGACCTCGGCGAAGTTGTTCTTGCCGGCGCGCATCCAGAAGAAATGCAGGATGCCCAGGCCCGCGATTGCGTAGACGAGTTTGTGCAGGGCCTGCCAGCGCGCCGCGCCCAAGGCCTTCACCGCCCGGTTGAACGACGTCGCGGCCAGCGGCGTGAGCAGCACGAAGGCGCTGAATCCCACCAGGATGAACGGCCGTTTGGGGATGTCCTTGACGATATCGACGGGGTCGAACCCCATGTCAAACCAGCTGTAGGCCAGGAAGTGCAGCAAGGCGTAGAAGAAGACAAACAGGCCTAGCATGCGGCGCAAGCGCGCCAGCGCCGGCGTGCCGGTGACAACGCGCAGCGGCGTCACGGCCAGCGTGGCGCACAGGAAGCGCAGCGTCCAGTCGCCGGTGGCACGGCTGAGGTATTCCGCGGGGTTGGCACCCAGGTTGTTGGTGATGGCGCCGTACAGCAGCCAGGCCAAGGGCAATAGCGCCAGCAGGAACACCAGCGGCTTGGCTGCCGGATGAACCAGTGCGCGCGCAGTCACCTTGCGCCATCCGATCGTGTCGGCGGGCATCAGAAGTCTTTCTTCAGGTCCATGCCGGCGTACAGCTGTCCGACCTGCGCCTCGTAGCCGTTGAACATCAGCGTCTTGCGCTTCTTGGCGAACAGGCCGTCCTCGCCGATGCGCCGTTCGCTCGCCTGGCTCCAGCGCGGATGATCGACCTCCGGGTTCACGTTCGAATAGAAGCCGTATTCATTGGCCGCCGCCTTGTTCCAGGCCGTCTTGGGCTCGCGGTCGGTGAAGCGGATGCGCACCAGGCTCTTGCCGCTCTTGAACCCGTACTTCCACGGCACCACCAGCCGCACCGGCGCGCCGTTCTGGTTGGGCAGCACCTCGCCGTACATGCCAAACGCCAGCAGCGCCAGCGGATGCATGGCTTCGTCGATGCGCAGCCCCTCCACATAGGGCCAATCCAGCACACGCGAACCGACAAAAGGCATGGTTTTCGGATCGGCCTGCGAAATGAATTCAACGAACTTCGCGTTGCCCAGCGGCTCGACTTTTTCGATCAGCCTGGCGAGCGAGTAGCCGACCCAAGGAATCACCATCGACCAGCCTTCGACGCAGCGCAGCCGATAAATCCGCTCTTCCTGCGCGCCGAGTTTCACGAGGTCTTCCAGCGCGTACTTGGCCGGCTTCCTGACCAGCCCATCGATTTCCACCGTCCAGGGGCTGGACTTGAGCGTGTGCGCGTTTTTCGCCGGATCGGCCTTGTCCATGCCGAACTCGTAGAAATTGTTGTAGCTCGTCGCGTCCTTGTAGTCGCTGACTTTTTCCATGGTCATGGCGCCGGGCACATTGGATTTGACGCCGGCCAGCGCCGCCAGTCTGCCGGGCCGCTGCACCTGCGCCAGCGCATCGCGCGCGGCCCAGGCGGCGAGCGCCGCCCCGGCTGCGCCGCAAGCCATGAGCTTGATGATTTCGCGGCGCCGCCGGTAAATCGGCTGCGGTGTGATTTCGCTGGAAACCGGATGGATGAAGCCATCGCGGCGAGTCTGGATCAGCATGGCGTTTATCCCGTCAATGGCCGTTGGTCTGAAGACCCCGGCCATTCTTACAGGATTCACGCTTCGCGGCAGTGTTCCCCGGACTTCAACCCCGGGACACGCGAATCAACGCAGCCCGGCGATGTAGTCGGCTACCGCCTTGATTTCCTTGTCATTGAGCTTGGCCGCGACCTGGCTCATGGTCGCGCTATTCGCGCGAGCGCCGCCGCGGAAGGCCGCCAGCTGGGCCGCCGTGTAGTCGGCGTGCTGCCCCGACAGGCGCGGGAACTGTGAAGGAACACCCGCTCCGTTGGGGCTGTGGCAGCCGGCACAGGCCGCCACCTGGCGCTCCCCGATGCCGCCGCGGTAGATGCGTTCGCCCAGCGTCACCAACTCCTTGTCCTTGGCGAACCCGGGTTTGGCCTTCTGCGACGTGACCCAGTACGCGATGTTCTTCATGTCGGCGTCCGACAAAGTCGCGGCGAAGCCTTGCATGATCGGACTGGCGCGCTTGCCCGCCTTGAACTCCTGCAACTGCTTGATCAGGTATTCCGGATGCTGCTGGGCCAGCTTGGGATTGGCCGGTATAGCCGAATTGCCATCGGCGTTATGGCAGGCCGCGCACACCGCCGTGAACTTGGCTTGGCCCTGGGCCAGATCCGGCTTGGCGGCCGCCGGTGCAGCGGCGGGTGCCGCCGCCTCGGCGGGTTTTTCCTCCGCGGCGAAGCCGGACGCGACGGGCATTGCGAGG
>DATNBX010000062.1:0-2470 GCA_035571795.1 Ramlibacter sp. | reverse complement strand
TCGTACACGCTGTCGCGAACGCAAGCAAGATAAGCGCCAGTGCGGCTCCGAACATCGAACGGAACGAGGGCATGGATGTCTCCTTGGTTGTTGTTGCCAAGGGATTGAAGCCCGCGGCGGGCCCTGAGTCAATCGGGAGAGTGCGAAGAAGCGCGCGATGGGCGGCGCACTCGCCCAACGGCTTTCAATCGCCGTAGCGCAGCACGACTCGACCGTAGATTCCGCCGGCGCGCATCCGGTCGAGGACCTGGTTGACCTGGTCCAGCGGCTGCGACTCGGTGCGGCAGCGCAGCTTGCCGGCGGCGGCCATCTCGAGTACGGCGCGCAAGTCCTCGCGCGTACCGACAGCGCTGCCGACGACGCGGATTTCGCGCCCGACCAGTGCCAGCGCGGCGAACGTGAGGGGTTGGGCCGGCAACCCGACAACCGCCAAAGTGCCAGTCGGGCGCAACACGACGATGGCCGAATCAAAGGCTGCCTTCGCCGCGGACGTCACCACGGCCACGTGCACACCGCCGGCCTTGGCCAGTGCCTTCAGCGCGGCGGGGTCTGCGGCATCGAGCACCTGTGCGGCACCGAGTTCGGTGGCCAGCGCGAGCTTCTCCTTGGACACGTCCAGGCCGAATACTTCGGCGCCCATCGCTTTCGCAATCTGCACCGCCAGGTGCCCGAGGCCGCCGACACCGAATACCGCCACCCGTTGCCCCGCGGCCACACCGGCTTTCTTCAAAGCGCGATACACCGTTACTCCCGCGCAGAACAAGGGAGCGGCCTCCTCGGCTGAAAGCGCATCGGGGACCGGCATCGCGTGGCTGGCCTTCGCGCGCATGAACTCGGCATAGCCGCCGTCCACCATCAGCCCGGTGATGACGCCCTTTCGGCACAGGTTTTCGTTGCCCTCGCGGCATTGCTCGCAGATTCCGCAGCTCTGGTACAGCCACGCGACGCCCACACGCTGCCCAATCTCCAGGTTGGAAACCGAACTGCCTTTCGCGACGATTCGCCCGACCGCTTCGTGGCCTGGAATGAGGCTTTGTTTGGCGGCGCCGCGAAAGACGGGCTGATCGCCGTCGATGATGTGGAGATCCGAGTGGCAGACACCGCATGCTTCGAGCTGGATCAGCACTTCGTCGTCGGCGGGAGTGGGGGTGGGCAAGTCCTCGATCGCGAGGGCGGCACCGAATTCTTTCAGGACGGCTGCTTTCATCAATGGCCTTTGTGCGGCAGCAACGCGCTGCCGGTGCCGAATTACACACCGGTGGCCGGCGTTCAACAAGCCGCCGTGGCTGCGTACACTCGCCACCATGTCACCTCGACGACTCGCCACCATCGATTCGCTGCGCGGCGTGGCCATCGTCTGGATGACGGCCTTCCATTTCTGCTTCGACTTGAGCTATTTCGGCTGGCTGAAGCAGAACTTCTACGCCGATCCGTTCTGGACCTGGCAGCGCACGGCCATCGTGAGCCTGTTCCTTTTTTGCGCAGGCCTCGGCCAGGCGACCGCAGTGGCCCAAGGCCAAAGCTGGCACCGGTTCTGGAAACGCTGGGGGCAGATCGCGGGCTGTGCGCTGCTGGTCACCGCCGGCTCGTATTTGATGTTCCCCAAGAGCTTCATCTACTTCGGTGTGCTGCACGGCATCGCCTTGATGCTCATCGTCGTGCGGCTGACGGCCGGCTGGGGCCGCTGGCTGTGGCTGGCAGGAGCACTGGCTATCGCGATGAAGCCGCTCGCGTTCTTCGCGCATCTGAAGTGGCCCGAACTGGATTTCCTGAATCACATGGCCTGGAACTGGCTGGGGCTGATAGCCCGCAAGCCGGTGACGGAGGACTATGTGCCGGTGTTGCCCTGGCTTGGCGTGATGTGGTGGGGCATGGCGGCGGGGCAATGGCTGCTGACGAGCCGGCCCCAATGGCTGCAGGCCCGCTTGCCCGCCGGCGCCGCGCCATTGGCCTGGCTCGGACGCTGGAGCCTGACGTGGTACATGCTGCACCAGCCGGTCATGATCGGGATTCTTGGTGCCATCCAGTGGCTGTCATCGCGGACTTGACCCACAAAAAAAGCGGCCTCACGGGCCGCCCTGGATCTGCTGAAACCCCGGACCTGATTCGGGGCCGGGACGACAAGCGTTACTCGACCTTCGCCTTGGCGCGCAGGTCTTCCTGGAACTTGGCCAGCTTTTGCTGCTGCAGCTGCTGGGCGATCTGGGGCTTGACTTCCTCCATCTTGGGCAGTTGCGCGTCGCGCACGTCCTCGAGGCGGATCACGTGCCAGCCGAACTGGCTCTTGACCGGCTCCTGCGTGGTCTGGCCCTTGTTCAGTTTGACCAGCGCCGCCGAAAACTCAGGCACGTAGCTGGCTGCATTGGCCCAGTCCAGGTCGCCGCCATTGGCACCGGAACCCGGGTCCTTCGACTGCTTCTTGGCGATCTCGTCGAACTTGCCGCCCTTCTTGAGCGAAGCGATGATCGCC
>DATNBX010000061.1:0-7381 GCA_035571795.1 Ramlibacter sp. | reverse complement strand
GTCTTGAACTTGCGCAGCAGCCGTTCCATGTTGTAGATGTAGTCCGGGCCGCGTTCGGAGTAGCGGGCATACGGGTCGCGCGTGGTGCCGCGGGTGAAAAAGCTCCCCTTGGTGGGATGCGTGCCGGGCAGCGTGCGCCAGGGGATGCCGTCCCCGTCCACGTCCTTGTAGCGGCCGAAGTCCTTGCCCGCCTCGAGCTCGGCCGCCGTCATGACCTTGCCGCGGTCGTAGTCGCGCGCATCGTCCCAGACGAACGGCTTGCACAGGCGCTGGTTCATGCCGATATCGAGATCGGTCATCAGGAAGATCGGCGTCTGCAGCCGGTCCGCGAGGTCCAGGGCGGCAGCCGCGTGCTCGAAGCATTCGTGTGGGTCCTGCGGGAACAGCAGCACATGTTTGGTGTCGCCGTGGGACGCATAGGCGCATGAGATCAGGTCCGACTGCTGCGTGCGCGTGGGCATGCCAGTGGAGGGGCCGCCGCGCTGCACGTTGATGATCGTGACCGGAATCTCGGCGAAATACGCCAGGCCGATGAACTCGGTCATCAGCGAGATGCCGGGGCCGGAAGTCGCGGTGAAAGCCCGCGCGCCGTTCCAGCCCGCACCGATCACCATACCGATCGAGGCCAGTTCGTCCTCCGCCTGCACGATGGCGTAGTTGGAGCGGCCGGTGGCCGGATCGACCCGGAACTTCTCGCAATACTTCTGGAACGCCTCGGGCACGGACGACGAGGGCGTGATGGGATACCAGGCCGCTACGGTGGCGCCGCCATAGACGCAGCCGAGCGCCGCCGCATTGTTGCCGTCGACAAAGATCTGGTCGCCCACCCTGTCCGACCTGCGCACCCGGATTCCCAGCGGGTACTCGAGGTTCTCGGTGACGAAGGCGCGGCCCAGGTGCAGCGCGCGGATGTTCGAATCGAGCAGCCGCTCCTTGCCCTTGTACTGTTCGGCAAAGAGTTTCTCGAACACATCCGCGTCGATGTCCAGCAGCACCGATAGCGCGCCGACGTAGATGATGTTCTTGAACAGCTGGCGCTGGCGCGCGTCGGTGTAAACGGCGTTGGTGATCTCGGTCAGCGGCATCCCGATGACATGCACGTCTTCGCGGAATTTGGACGGCGGCATTGGCCGGGTGCTGTCGTAGAACAGGTAGCCGCCGGGCTCGATTTCGGCCACGTCTCCGTCCCAGGTCTGCGGATTCATGGCGACCATCATGTCGACGCCGCCACGACGTCCGGCGTAGCCCTTTTCGCACACCCGCGCCTCGTACCAGGTGGGCAGGCCCTGGATATTGCTGGGGAAAATATTGCGCGGGCTCACCGGCACACCCATCCGCAGGATCGCCTTGGCGAACAGCTCGTTGGCGCTGGCCGAGCCCGAGCCGTTGACGTTGGCGAACTTGATGACGAAATCGTTGACCGCTTCGATCTTGTTCATGCTGGGACCCCCTGGCGCGGCACGGGAGCGGGCGCAGGCCGGTCGCGGCACGCCGGTCCGGCCGTCGTCATCTTGAGCAGGAACTTCTGCATGTCCCAGGCTCCCGTCGGGCACCGCTCGGCGCACAGGCCGCAGTGCAGGCATACGTCTTCATCCTTGACCATCACCCTTCCTGTTTTCAGGCCGCCCGACACATACAGCGCCTGGGCGAGATTGAGCGCCGGAGCCTTCAGTCGCGTTCGCAGGCTGGGTTCGTCGCTGCTGACCGTGAAGCTGATGCAGTCCATCGGACAGATGTCGACGCACGCATCGCATTCGATGCAGACGCTTTCCGTGAAGACCGTCTGCACGTCGCAGTTCAGGCAGCGCCCGGCCTCCTTCACGGCCGTCGCAACGTCGAATCCCAGCTCGACTTCGACCTTGATGCTCGCCAAGGCCTTCTCCGCCTTGGCCCACGGCACCTTGTAGCGCTCGTCGTTGCTGGTGTCGTTGTCGTAGCTCCATTCGTGGATGCCCATCTTTTGCGACACGAGGTTCGTCATCGGCGCGGGGCGCACCCGCACGTCCTCGCCATGGAGCAGCCGGTCGATCGATACGGCCGCGTCGTGGCCATGCGCCACCGCCGTGATGATGTTCTTGGGACCGAAGGCCGCGTCGCCGCCGAAGAAGACGTTCGGCACCGTGGACTGCAGGGTCGTCTCGTTCAGCTTGGGCAGGCCCCACTCGTCGAACATGATGCCGCAGTCGCGCTCGATCCACGGAAATGCATTCTCCTGGCCCACCGCCACCAGCACCTCGTCGCATTCAAAGAACGCATCCGGCTCGCCGGTGGGAACCAGCTTGCGCCGTCCCTTGTCGTCGTACATCGCCCGCACGATCTCGAACGTCATGCCCTTGAGCTTGCCGGCCTCGTGAACGAAGGCCTTGGGCACGTGGTAGTTGATGATGGGGATGCCCTCGTGCATCGCATCTTCCTTTTCCCACGGCGATGCTTTCATTTCCTCGAAGCCGCTGCGCACGATCACCTTGACGTCCTGGCCGCCGAGGCGGCGCGCCGAGCGGCAGCAGTCCATCGCCGTGTTGCCTCCGCCCAGCACGATCACGCGCTTGCCGATGCTCTTGATGTGCCCGAACGAAACCGAGGCCAGCCAGTCGATCCCGATGTGGATGTGGAGCGCCGCTTCCGTGCGGCCCGGCGCGTCGAGGTTGCGCCCGCGCGGAGCGCCGCAACCGACGAAGATCGCGTCGTAGCCCTGCGCCATCAGGGCTTTCATGGAGTCGATGCGCTCGTTGTTCCTGAAATGCACTCCCAGGTTGAGGATGTAGCCGGTTTCCTCGTCGATCACCGACTCGGGCAGCCGGAAGCGCGGGATCTGGGTGCGGATGAATCCGCCCGCCTTGGCTTCGCCGTCGAACACGGTCACGTCATAGCCCAGCGGCGCCAGGTCACGCGCCACCGTGAGCGATGCCGGGCCGGCACCGATACAGGCAATGCGCTTGCCGTTCTTCGGCTCGACCTTGGGCATACGCTGGCCGACGTCGTCCTTCAGGTCCGCCGCCACCCGCTTGAGCCGGCAGATCGCCACCGGCTCGGGATGCTCGCCATTGTTTTCCTCTACGCGGCTTCGCCGGCAGGCCGGCTCACAAGGCCGGTCGCAGGTGCGCCCCAGAATGCCGGGAAAGACGTTCGAGACCCAGTTGATCATGTAGGCGTCGCTATAGCGGCCCTGCGCGATCAGTCGGATGTATTCGGGGACCGGGGTGTGGGCCGGACAGGCCCACTGGCAATCGACGACCTTGTGGAAATAGGCCGGGTTGGAAATATCCGTTCGCTGCAAGAAGTTCTCCTAGCGGGTACCGCTACGCCCGAAGCGGGTCAGTGTAACGTCAGGTGCTCAGTGTCGCGCTGAGCCGGCTGACAGACCCCGCTGGGCAGTTGGGAAACGCATTGGACATGCGTGGGTACGCATGCGGCCGATACTCGTCAATAGGATAGTCGCGGGCGTCGAACGGTTCCGCTGTCCGTCAGGGCTGCAGTGCCGCAAAGGCTTTGGTGACTTCGGCAGGCGCCTGCACCAATTCGATCAGCACGCCTTCTCCGCCTATGGGTGACTGTTCGTTACCTTTGGGATGAATGAAGCAGATATCAAAGCCGGAAGCACCTGTTCTGATGCCTCCCGGCGCGAATCGCACGCCTTGCGCCGTCAGCCATTCAACGGCCTTGGGCAGGTCGTCGATCCACAAGCCCACATGGTTGAGCGGCGTCTGATGCACGGCGGGCTTCTTGTCGGCATCGAGCGGCTGCATCAGGTCGACCTCGACCTTGAACGGGCCGCTACCCAAGCTGCAGATGTCCTCGTCCACATTCTCGCGTTCGCTTTGGTACGTGCCCGTGACCTGCAGGCCGAACATGTCGACCCAGAGCTGTTGCAACCGGCTCTTGTCCGGGCCGCCGATGGCGATCTGCTGGATGCCGAGCACCTTGAAAGGCCGGGTCATGATGCAAAGCTCCCTTATGCAAACTCGACAATCGGCTGGTCGACCACGAGGCTTTCGCCCTTTCCGGCCAGGACATTGAGCACGACACCGTCGGCGGCGGCGAACAGCACGTTCTCCATTTTCATCGCTTCGATCACGGCCACCCGCTCGCCGGCCTGCACCTTCTGGCCCGGCTGCACGGCCACGTCCACCAGCAGGCCGGGCATCGGCGAGAGCACGTAACGGCTCATGTCGGGTGGCGCCTTGTATGGCATCAGCGCATGGAGTTCGGCGGCGCGCGGCGTGAGTACGAGAGTGTCCAGCCGCGTGCCGTCGTGGATGATCCGGATGGCCAGCGGGTTCTTGCCCACGCCCCGCTCCACCTGCGACGTGAAATGTTTGCCGTTCACGGTACCGCGGATCCGGGTGCCACCCAGGTGCCACTTGTTGCTGCAGATTTCATAGCGCTTGCCGCCGGTTTCTACCACGCTCGAGCCCGATGTTGCCTCGAAGTCGCGCACCATGGCGGCGAGCCGGCGGTGCCTACCGGCCGCGTCGAGCACAACCACGACGAAGTCCTCTCCCACCGTGAACTCGTGCCCCGGCAACTGGCCGCTGATGCCGGCCGCCCGCTGCAAGGCGCGGCGGTTGACATAGGCCGCCAGCGCGACCAGGAAGTCGGGGTCGTCGTGCGGAACGTCCTCGGCCACGAAACCCTTGGCATAGTGCTCCGAGATGAAGCCGGTGTTGAAGTCGCCGGCGACGAACTTCGGATGCGCCAGCAACGCGGCCTGGAACGGAATGCTGCTGGAGATGCCGCGGATCACGAAGCCGTTGAGCGCCTCGCGCATCTTGGCGATCGCGTCGTTGCGGTCCTGGCCATGCACGATCAGCTTGCAGATCATCGAGTCGTAGTACATGGGGATCTCGCCGCCATCCTGCACGCCGGTGTCGACCCGGACGCCGTACAGATGTTCGGTATCGGCCGCCCACATGCTTTCCTTCGGCGGCTGGAAGCGTACCAGCCGGCCCGTGCTGGGCAGGAAATTGCGGAACGGATCTTCCGCGTTGATGCGGCACTCGATCGCCCAGCCCTTGCGCTGCACGTCCTGCTGGGCCAGCGGCAGCGTTTCGCCCGCGGCGACGCGGATCATCAATTCGACCAGGTCCAGGCCGGTGATGCATTCGGTCACCGGATGCTCGACCTGCAGGCGGGTGTTCATCTCCAGGAAATAAAAACTCTGGTCCTTGCCGACCACGAACTCCACGGTCCCCGCGCTCTGGTACCTCACGGCCTTGGCCAGCGCCACGGCCTGTTCACCCATCGCCTTGCGCGTGGCTTCGCTGATGAACGACGACGGCGCTTCCTCGATCACCTTCTGGTGCCGCCGCTGGATCGAGCACTCGCGTTCGTTCAGGTAGACCACGTTGCCGTGGCTGTCGCCCAGCACCTGAATCTCGATGTGGCGCGGTTCCTCGACGTATTTCTCGATGAACACGCGGTCGTCGCCGAAGCTGTTGCGCGCCTCGTTGCGGCAGGAAGTGAAGCCTTCGAACGCTTCCTTGTCGTTGAAGGCCACCCGCAGGCCCTTGCCGCCGCCGCCGGCCGAGGCCTTGATCATCACCGGATAGCCGATCCCCTTGGCAATCTCGACCGCCTGCTCGGCCTTCTCGATTGCCTCGTTGAACCCCGGAATGGTGTTGACCTTCGCGTCCTTGGCGAGTTTCTTGGACGCTATCTTGTCGCCCATGGCAGCGATCGAATAGTGCTTCGGGCCGATGAAAGTGATGCCCTCTTCCTCCACGCGCCGCGAAAACGCCTCGTTTTCCGACAGGAAACCGTAGCCTGGGTGCACTGCCTGGGCGCCAGTCTGCTTGCAGGCGGCGATGATCTTGTCGGCCTGCAGGTAGCTCTCGCGGCTGGGCGCGGCGCCGATGTAGACCGCCTCGTCAGCGAGCTGCACGTGCCGTGCGTCGCGATCGGCTTCCGAGTACACCGCGACGGTCCTGATGCCCATCTTCCTGGCGGTCTTGATGACCCGGCAGGCGATCTCACCTCTGTTTGCTATCAGTATTTTTGTGAACATATTTTCTCCTCGGCCCCTTCAAAGCGGAATGTTCGCGTGCTTGCGCCACGGGTTTTCCAGCTTCTTGTCCCTCAGCATGATCAGCGAGCGGCAGATGCGCTTGCGGGTTTCGTGCGGCAGGATCACGTCGTCGATGAAGCCCCGCGCACCCGCGACGAAAGGATTGGCGAAACGCGCCTTGTACTCCGCTTCGCGCGCGGCCAGCTTGGCGGGGTCGCCCTTGTCCTCGCGGAAGATGATCTCCACCGCGCCTTTCGCGCCCATCACGGCGATCTCGGCGTTCGGCCATGCGAAGTTGACGTCGCCGCGCAGGTGCTTGGAGCTCATGACGTCGTAGGCGCCGCCATAGGCCTTGCGCGTGATCACCGTGATCTTCGGCACCGTGCATTCCGCATAGGCGAAGAGCAGCTTGGCGCCATGCTTGATGATGCCGCCGAATTCCTGGCTGGTGCCCGGCATGAAGCCCGGCACATCGACGAACGTGATCACCGGGATATTGAATGCGTCGCAGAAGCGCACGAACCGCGCCGCCTTGATCGAGCTCTTGATGTCCAGGCAGCCGGCCAGCACCAGCGGCTGATTGGCCACGATACCCACCGTCTGCCCTTCCATGCGGCCGAATCCCACGATGATGTTCTTGGCGTATTCGGGCTGCAGCTCGAAGAAGTCGCCGTCGTCCATGGTCTTGACGATCAGCTCCTTCATGTCGTAAGGCTTGTTGGGGTTGTCCGGCACCAGCGTGTCCAGCGACAGGTCCATGCGGTCGGCGGGGTCGTTGCTGGGGCGCACCGGCGCCTTCTCACGGTTGTTCAGCGGCAGGTAGTTGTAGAGCCGGCGCAGCATCAGCAGCGCCTCGACATCGTTCTCGAACGCGAGGTCGGCCACGCCGCTGCGGGTGGTGTGCGAGATCGCCCCGCCCAGTTCTTCGGCCGTCACCTCCTCGTGCGTCACGGTCTTCACCACTTCCGGGCCCGTGACGAACATGTACGAACTGTCCTTGACCATGAAGATGAAGTCGGTCATGGCCGGCGAGTAGACGGCGCCGCCGGCGCACGGCCCCATGATCATGCTGATCTGCGGAATGACGCCCGAGGCCATCACGTTGCGCTGGAACACGTCGGCATAACCGCCGAGCGAGGCCACGCCTTCCTGGATGCGCGCGCCGCCCGAGTCGTTCAGGCCGATGACGGGTGCGCCGATCTTCATGGCCTGGTCCATCACCTTGCAGATCTTCTAGGCGTGGGCCTCCGACAGCGCGCCGCCGAACACGGTGAAGTCCTGGCTGAACACGAACACCAGGCGGCCGTTGATCATGCCGTAGCCGGTCACCACGCCGTCGCCGGGCACCTTCTGGCTATCCATGCCGAAGTCGGTGCA
>DATNBX010000060.1:0-4770 GCA_035571795.1 Ramlibacter sp. | reverse complement strand
CGTCGACGATGCGAAGAAACGGCCCGGCGCGATCAACTACGGCTCTTCCGGCAATTACGGCACCATGCACGTGCCGATGGAAATCCTGGCGCAAAACGCCGGCGTGAAGATGACGCATATTCCGTTCACCGGCGCCGGCCCGGCAGTGGTTGCGTTGTTGGGCGGCCAGATCGATGCGGTTTCCTCCGGCCCGGCTACGGTGCTGCAGCACGTGAAGGCCGGCAAGCTGCGCGTGCTGGCGCACTGGGGCAACGGCAGACTCGAGGCGCTGCCCGATGTGCCCGCGCTCAAGGATGCCGGCTACGACGCCGAGTACGCGCAGTGGTCGGGCCTGTTC
The DNA here is from genome assembly GCA_035571795.1 of Ramlibacter sp. Lineage (GTDB taxonomy): Bacteria > Pseudomonadota > Gammaproteobacteria > Burkholderiales > Burkholderiaceae_C > Ramlibacter. The sequence continues at coordinate 4,433 of DATNBX010000060.1, read as the reverse complement.
ATTCCGGCCGCCACGCCCGAGCCGGTCGCGCAGCGGCTGAGGGCGGCGGCGCGCGCCGCGGCGCAGGATGCCAAAGTCAGGCAGGTGATCCTCAGTGCCGGCAGCCCGGTGCTGTACCAGGACACGCCCGATTTCGAGAAATACGTGCAGGCCGATGCGAAGCGCATGGCCGAAGTCGTGAAGAAGATCGGCAAGGTTGAATAGAGAGTAGTCATCCCGGGTCTTGACCCGCAATGACGATCACAGGAGAACGTCATGACTTTTGCAACGCGCCTCTGGTTCGTTCTCGTCGCAGCCCTCATGTGCGCCGGCGGCGCGTTCGCGCAGGCGTGGCCGAGCCGGCCGGTGAAGATCGTGGTGCCGTTCGCCGCCGGCGGGCCGGCGGACAACTACGCGCGATTCCTGGGCACGCGGCTGCAGGATGCGCTGGGCCAGCCGTTCGTGGTGGACGACAAGCCCGGCGCGGGCTCGCTGATCGGCACCGACATCGTTGCCAAGGCCGCACCCGACGGCTACACGCTGCTGCTGATGTCGAACACGCACACCGTCAACGAAACGCTGATTCCCAACAAGCCGTTCGTGCTGACGCGCGACTTCGCCGCCATCGCGCCGATCAACTATTCGGACCTGGTGCTGGTGGCCAATCCTGCGCTGCCGGTGTCCAGCCTCAAGGACTTGCTGAAGCTGGCGAAGGAGCGGCCGGGCAAGCTGAACTACGCGTCTTCCGGCCTGGGCACGCCCTATCACATGGCCGGTGAGCTGTTCAAAAGCATGTCCGGTGTCTACCTGGTGCACATCCCCTATCGCGGCAGTTCGGGCGCGCGCACCGATGTGATCGGCGGCCAGGTCGACCTGATGTTCGACGCCGTGACGACGATGGCCGAGCAGGTCAAGGCAGGTAAAGTCAAGGCGTTAGCGACTACTGGCTTGCAGCGATCGAGTGTGCTGCCCGACGTGCCCACCGTGCACGAAGCGGGCGTGCCGAACTACGAGGCGACGATCTGGCTCGGCTTGCTGGCGCCCAAGGGCACGCCCAAGGCCATCGTCGACCGGCTCAACGAAGCGGTCTCGAAGATCGCCGGACAGGCTGCGGTGCGCCAGGAATGGGGCAAACAGGGCGCGACGCCGATGGTGATGACACCGGCGGATTTCGAGAAGTACATCCAGGACGACATCGCGAAATGGGCGCGCGTGATCAAGTCCGCCAACATCAAGGCCGAGTAAGGTGACGGAAACGATTCGTTTGCTCAGCGGCGGTGCCGCGCAAGGACTGGTGCAGCAGCTGCAGGATCGGTTTCTCGCGGAGAGCGGCTGCCGGATGGAAGGCACCTTCAGCGCGGTTGGCTCGATGCGGGACAAGTTGCTGGCAGGCGAGCCTTGCGACCTGGTGATCCTCACGCAAGCGGTGGTCGACCAGTTGATTGGCAGCGGCCATTTGATCGCCGACAGCCAGACGCCGCTCGGCGTGGTGCACACCGGCATCGCAGTGAAAGCGGGTGACCGCGCACCGGATGTCAGCACGGCAGCGGCACTGAAGGCCGCGCTATCGGCCGCGCGAGGGATCTATATTCCGGACCAGCTCAAGGCCACCGCGGGCATCCACTTCATGAACGTGCTGCTGGAGCTGGGTATCGCCCATGCGGTCGCGGAGCGGCTGCGGCCGTTTCCGAACGGCGCGACTGCGATGCGCGAAATGTCGCAGGCCGGCGAAGGCGGACTGATCGGTTGCACCCAGGTCACCGAGATCCTGTACACGCCGGGCGTGCAACTGGCCGGCCTGCTGCCCCCCGAGTTCGAACTGGCGACGGTCTACACGGCGGCCGTATGCAGCACAGCGCGCGAACCCCAGGCGGCCGCTGACCTGATCCGCCTGTTGGCCGGCGCGGACGCGGCGGCCATCCGTTCCGCGGGTGGCTTCGAACCGGTCAAACCAGCAGCGCGTTGACGCGCTTGACGTAAGCGGCGGGATCGTCGGGCAGTCCGCCTTCGGCCAGCAGGGCCTGGTCGAACAGGATATGCGCCAGCTCTTCGAAGTGCGCGGAGCCATCGAGCTTCATCACCAGCGGGTGCTGGGCATTGACTTCCAGCACCGGCTTGACCTCGGGAATCTTCTGCCCCGCCTGTTTCAGCATGCGCGCCAATTGCATGCTCATGCCGCTGTCGGTGACGACCAGGCAGGCCGGTGAATCGACCAGCCGCGTGGTGACGCGCACATCCTGCGCCTTGTCCTTGAGCACATCCTTGAGCTTTTCCAGAATCGGCTTGAAAGTCTCGGCGGCTTGCTCGGCGGCTTTCTTCTCGGCCTCGTCCTGCAGCTTGCCCAGGTCGACCGCGCCCCTGGCGACCGATTGCAGCGGCGTGCCTTCGAATTCGTGCAGGTAGCCCAGCGCCCATTCGTCGACGCGATCGGTCATCAGCAGCACCTCGATGCCTTTCTTGCGAAAGACTTCGAGCTGCGGGCTGTTCCTCGCGGCCGCCAGCGTATCGGCCGTGATGTAGTAGATCGCCTCCTGGCCTTCTTTCATGCGCGCCTTGTAGTCGGCCAGCGAAACGCTTTGCGTGTCGGAACTGGTCGAGGCCAGCCGCAGCAGCCGCGCCAGCCGCTCTCGGTTGGCGAAGTCCTCGCCCAGGCCTTCCTTGAGCACCACGCCGAATTCCGCATAGAACTTCGCGTACTTCGCCTTGTCTTCTTCGCTGGCACCCTCTTCCTTCTCCAGCTTGGCGAGGTCTTCCAGCATCGCAAGCACGCGTTTGGTGCAGCCTTCGCGGATCGCCTTGACGTCGCGGCTTTCCTGCAGCAATTCGCGGCTGACATTGAGCGGCAGGTCCGACGAATCGATCACGCCCTTGACGAAGCGCAGGTACACCGGCAGCAAGGCCTCGGCTTCGTCCATGATGAAGACGCGCTTCACGTACAACTTGACGCCGGCGGCTTTCTCGCGGTTCCACAGGTCGAATGGCGCGTGCGAAGGAATGTAGAGCAGCTGGATGTATTCGGTCGAGCCTTCGACGCGGTTGTGGGCCCAGGCGAGCGGCGGTTCGGTGTCGTGGCTGATCTGCTTGTACAGCTCCTGGTACTGCTCGGTCGTGATGTCCTTTTTCGGCCGGGTCCACAGCGCGCTGGCCTGGTTCACGCGCTCCCATTCCCCGGTGAGCACCATCTCGCCGCCCTTGCCGTCCTCACCTTCTTTCCACTCCTCTTTGCGCATCAGGATCGGCAGGGAAATATGGTCGGAGTACTTGCTGATGATCGACTTGAGCTTCCATGTGGACAGGTACTCTTTGGCTTCCTCGCGCAGGTGCAGGGTGACGCTGGTGCCGCGCTGCGGCCGGTCGATTGTTTCGACCTCGAAGTCACCGGCGCCGGCACTGGTCCAGCGCACGCCCTCTTGCGCCTTCAAGCCGGCCCGGCGCGACTCCACCGTGATCTTGTCGGCCACGATGAAGCCCGAGTAAAAGCCGACGCCGAACTGGCCTATCAGTTGGGCGTCGGCCTTCTGATCGCCCGACAGGCGGGCGACGAACTCGCGCGTGCCGCTCTTGGCGATGGTGCCAAGGTTGTCGATCGCTTCCTGCTGCGCGAGGCCGATGCCGTTGTCGGTGATGGTGAGCGTTGCGGCCTGCTTGTCGAAACTCACCCTGACCTCCAGGTTGGGCGCATCCTCGTACAGGGCGTTGTTGTCCAACGCCTCGAAGCGCAGCTTGTCGCAGGCATCCGACGCATTGGAAATCATTTCGCGCAGGAAGATTTCCTTGTTGGAATAAAGCGAGTGCGTGACCAGGTGGAGCAACTGGGCCACTTCGGCCTGGAAGGAAAGGGTTTGTTTTTGGCTCATCTCGATATGGGAAGTGGGACGGACGAATGTCCGCGGACTTAGGGACGCAGGCGATTATTTCAAGGCCGTTTTCCGCTACCCGAAAACGGCCCAAGCCGCATGCGACGTGAAAAAGTCGACGGCACGGCTCGACTTTACGTTACGACGGGGCCCAAATCGGGAACGAGTGGTTACATTAGCTGAAGCATTTGCGCCGCCGGGCCCATGATTATCGATCTTTTGCCATTCGCCGCTTTCGCACTGGAGTCCTCCGGTCATTCAGTGCCGCCCGGCGTCGAGCGGCATACGCTCACGCTGGGGCTGAATGGCCCGGCGCTGGATTCCTCCTACGACTCACAGCCCATGAGCGGCAATGCGAGGATCGAAGACGTGGCGCCGCCTTCCGAGGCGATCCTGCGAGCCGCGGTACTGCCGGCCGACGGCCCAGGCCTGACGATCACGTTCTGACAAAGCCATTTCCCCAAAAAAACAAAACGCCCCGTGGGGCGTTTTGTTTTTGGTGCGGCTGCCGCTCAGATCTGGCCGGCCTCGCCGTGGGCGATCTGTCCCAGGCGCACGGCTTGCGCGGCTTCGGCGCGCAGCGACTTGGCGTCGACG
>DATNBX010000059.1:0-19928 GCA_035571795.1 Ramlibacter sp. | reverse complement strand
CGCGGTGCGTGGCCAGTGCCCGGGTTTGCGTACGATCATCGGGGTCGGCGCAGCCGCGTCACAGGCCGACCAGGGCTATGACAGCGAATTGGCGAAACAGCCGACCGCCTTCGCTCCCGTCCAGACCAAGGCGGACGAAGGGGCAGTGCTGATCTACACCAGCGGCACCACCGGCCCGCCCAAGGGCGCTTTCATCCCGCACCGCGCGCTGATCGGCAACCTGTCCGGCTTCGTGTGCAGCCAGAACTGGTTCGGGTTCGCAACGGGAGCACGTATGAACACTCCCTCCCCCGCGCGGGGGAGGGGCGGGGTGGGGGCGGGAAGATACGGGCAAGCGACGGCTTTGCCGGCGCAGCCCAGTCTGCCGGAGCCAGAAACGCAAAGCGTTTTCTGGTCTCCGGCAGACTGGGCGTGGACGGGTGGGCTCATGGACGCGTTGCTCCCCACCCTCTACTTCGGCCGGCCGATCGTCGCTTACAACGGGCGCTTCAGCCCCGAGCTGGCGCTGACCCTGATGCAGGAACACGGCGTGACGCACACCTTCCTGTTTCCCACCGCGCTGAAGGCGATGATGAAGGCCTATCCAGAGCCGGGCCGGCAGTTCACGCTCAAACTGCAAGCGATGATGAGCGCCGGCGAAGCCGTCGGCGATGCCGTCTTCGCCTACTGCCGCGATCACCTGGGCGTGACCGTCAACGAGATGTTCGGCCAGACCGAAATCAACTACGTGGTCGGCAACTGCAGCATGGAATGGTCGTCGGGCGGCGCGTTGAAAGCCCATACCGACAGCGGCATCGGCTGGCCGGCCCGGCCGGGCAGCATGGGCCGGCCCTATCCGGGCCATCGGGTCGCCGTCATCGATGACGATGGCAACGAATGTGCCGACGGCGTGCCCGGCGATGTGGCGGTCAACCGTTTCGACGTCCACGGCCATCCCGACCCGATCTTCTTCCTCGGCTACTGGAAAAACGAGGGCGCAACGCGCAGCAAATTCACCGGCGACTGGTGCCGCACCGGCGACCTGGCGACGCGCGACGCCGACGGCTATCTCTGGTACCAGGGTCGCGCCGACGATGTGTTCAAGGCCGCCGGTTACCGCATCGGCCCAAGCGAAATCGAGAATTGCCTGGTCAAGCATCCGGCTGTGGTCAATGCCGCCGTGGTGCCCAAGCCCGACCCGGAGCGCGGCGCACTGGTCAAGGCCTTCGTGGTGCTGGCGCCGGAGTTCGCGGCGGCGCGCGCCCAGTCGGGCGCCGAGGCGGCCGACTTCGACGCGCAGCTGGTGGCGAAATTGCAGTTGCACGTCAGGGACAAGCTGGCGCCTTACGAGTACCCGAAGGAGATCGAATTCATCGACGCTTTGCCGATGACCACCACCGGCAAGGTGCAGCGCAGGGTGTTGCGGTTGCGGGAGGAGGAGCGGGCGAAGTCATCCCGAGCTTGACGGGCGACGACATGGCAAAGAAGGATCACATCAGCGAAACCCCGGCGACGGCGTTCCTGAAGGCAAACCAGGTCGCCTTCACTGAGCATCCCTACGAATACCTGGAACACGGCGGCGCGCAGCACAGCGCGCAGGTGCTGGGCTTCGACCCATTCACCGTGGTGAAGACGCTGGTCATGGAAGACGACAAGGGCAAGCCGCTGATCGTGCTGATGCACGGCAACCGCAAGGTCTCCACCAAGAACCTGGCGCGGCAGATCGGCGCCAAGTCGGTCGAGCCATGCAAGCCCGAAGTGGCCAATCGGCACAGCGGTTACCTGGTGGGCGGCACCTCGCCTTTCGGCACGCGCCGGGCGATGCCGGTGTACATCGAGGAGAGCATTCTTGCGCTGCCCCGGATCGCCATCAATGGCGGCCGGCGCGGCTATCTGGTGGGGATCGACCCGCAGGCGTGCGTGCGGCTGCTGGGCGCCAAGCCAGTGAATTGCGCGCTGGCAGAATAGCAGTGAGACAACAGCCGGAGGCACCGCGTTGCAACTGCTCTATTCCTTCCTGGCCGCGATCGCGGCGTACCTGATCGGCTCTTTGTCGTTCGCCGTCATCGTCAGCCGCGTCATGGGGCTGAAGGACCCGCGCACCTTCGGCAGCAGGAACCCGGGCGCGACCAACGTGCTGCGATCGGGCAACAAGGCCGCGGCCATCGTCACGCTGCTGCTCGATGCGGTGAAGGGCCTGGTGCCGGTGCTGCTGGTGAAATGGTTCGGCAAGGACTATGGCCTGGGGGACGGCACCGTGGCACTGGCGGGCCTGGCCGCTTTCGCCGGCCACCTGTGGCCTGTGTTCTTCGGGTTCAAGGGCGGCAAGGGCGTCGCCACATTCATCGGCGTCGTGTGCGGCGTCGACTTGCTGCTGGGCGCCGCTACCGGCGCGAGCTGGCTGATCATCGCGTTCTTCTTCCGCTATTCGTCGCTGGCCTCGCTGGTGGCCGCCGTCTTCGCGCCGTGCTACTACCTGCTCGGGGATCGCATCCAGTGGTACGCGGACAGCCGCATCGCCTTCGCATTGTTCGCCATGGCGATGCTGCTGGCGTACCGGCATCGCGAAAACATCCTGCGGCTGCTGCAAGGCAAGGAATCGAGGCTTGGCGCCAAGCCTAACCATCCTGCTCATTGAAGTACCGCACGCCGGGCTTGAGCTCCTCGTACACGAGGTAACCGGCGGGCACCATGCCCAGTGACGCGTAGGTCTGCTGCGCGACCGAGTTTTCCTTTTCCACGTAGAGGCGAAAGCCGCAGACGCCCGGGTCGGCCTGCGCCAGCCGGCGAATGAAATCGTACAGGCGCCGGTACACACCCTGGCGGCGCCAGGGGGCCTGGACATAGACGCTCTGGATCCACCAGAACAGGCCGTTTCTCCAGTCGCTCCACTCGTTGGTGACCATCAGGCAGCCGACCACCTGGCTGCCGTGCTCGGCGACCACGTAAAAGCCGAGCGAAGGATCGGTGAGGAGCCGCAGCACGCCGGCGTCGACCCGTTCCGGTATCAGCGACTTGCCTTCGGTCTCCAGCGCCATCGCGCAGTTGAAGCCGGCGATGGCGGAGCGATCGCGAAGTTCGCCCTTGCGAATGGAAAGTTCGTTGCCCATAAGAGCCAAGCATTCTGCCCCATGCACTGAAACTATCGTGCGGCGGTGCGACCTAACGGGTTCGGGCGGTCAGGCAAGATCGACAGCACGCCGCTGGCCGCCTGGAAAGCGAGGCTGCCATGTCTTCCGATGCTTCACATTCCGATTCGACGGTCCAGACGCCGCGCTCAGGCCCCAGCCCCGAACGCCGGGCTTGGTGGATATTCGGCTTGCTGCTTCTGCTCGGCGGTGCAGCGGGTATCGGCTGGTTTGCCGTGGCATCCAGCCGCTACGCGACCTACCAGATCCGAACGCATGAGTCCGTCTCCGGGCTGATCGTCGATGCTCCGGTTGAATTTCACGGCGTCGAAGTCGGGAAGGTCGCGCGTGTCGAGCTGACCGATCCGGGCTCCGTCAGCGTATTGCTGCACATCAGGAAAGACGCTCCGGTCACCCCGGCAACTGTCGCAACGATCACGTCGCGCGGTCTTGCGAGCAAGGGGTTCACGGGGTATGTCTATGTCTCGCTGGAAAACGACCCTGCCGGCGCGCAGCCGCTGGCCGGTTCCGGCGACGGCTATCCGCAGATCCGCACGGCGCCGTCGCGCTCGGTCAACATGGACACCGCCATCGCCCAGGTCAACGAGAATGTCCAGTCGATCACGGCGCTGCTGCAGACCTCGCTGGACGCGAAGACGATCGCGTCGCTGAAGCAATCGCTGGAAAGCATGCAGACGATCACCCGGACCCTGGCAGACAACAGCGAAAAAATGAACACGATCATCTCGAATGCCGAGCGGGCCACCGGCCGCCTCGAGCCGTTGCTGGCAGCGGGCAACGAAACCGCCAAAGTCCTGCAGACGCAGTTGTTGCCGCAGGCGTACCAGGCACTGGCCAATCTGGACCGCCTGTCGACCTCGTTGGCTTTGGACGCCGAGCGGGCCAGCAGCCGCCTCGATCCGCTGCTCGAAGCCGGCAACGAAACCACCAAGGCCCTGCAGACCCAGCTCCTGCCGCAGGCGTACGAGGCACTCGTGAAGCTGGATCGTCTGGCCACCACGTTGAACAGCGCGGCCGGCCGGATCGAGCGGGACCCGACCGTCCTGGTCCGTGGCACCGGCAAGCGGCCGCCCGGGCCGGGTGAAACGAGGTGACAGCCGGCTGGTCCCGGGTTGCCGCAAGTTGCTTTTGCGCTGCGGCAGCGCTGTCGCTCGCCGGCTGCGCGCTGCTCGCGGCGCCACCGCCGCAGCCGAGCAAACAGGTATTGGCCAAGATGCCGCCCGAAGTACCGCAGCGCACTTCGAATGGCGCGGTCCTGGTGGTGTATCCGCCGCAAACCCGGCCCGTCTACGACACCACCGAAATGGCCTATATGACGCGGCCGTACGAAATCGCGTATTTCAGCCAGCACGAGTGGGCGGAGCCGCCGGCGCAGATGCTGCAGCCGCTACTCGTCGCAACGCTGCAGAACACCCATTTGTTCAGTGCAGTGCTGACGCCGCCTTACGCCGGGCGCCACAGCTACGCGCTGCGCACCGAGATCCGCGAGCTCATCGCCGACTTCACTTCCGAACCCGCGGCGCTGAAGCTGTCGCTGCGGTTTCAATTGAGCGAAGGCGCGACCGGCAGTGTCGTCGCCACCCAGGACGTATCGATCCGCGAGCCCCTGCAGCAAAAGACGCCCTACGCCGGCGTCGTCGCGGGCAATGATGCGACCGCGAAGGCCTTGCTCGAACTTGCCCGGTTCGTGCTCGAAAAGGCGGACTAAGGCCGGTTCACACGACCCGTGCAGGGCCCGTTTCTCTGCGCGCAGGCTCCTTAGATCCCGCCGCGCCAGGACAGCATTTTTTTCAGCGTCTCGTCCCGGTTCACGAAGTGATGCGTGAGCGCGGCGCCGGCATGCAGCAGCGTCAGCGCGATCAGCGCGTAGCCCGACCATCTGTGAGCCTGGACGAACGCCTGAAAAAGGAAGTCATCTTTCGGGACCAAGTCGGGCAGGTCGAAAAGGTCGAGGAGCGACACCGTAAACCCGGCCGCCGAGGACATCAGCCAGCCGGTGACCGGCAGCGCGAGCATCAAGGCGTACAGGCACAGGTGCACCAGGCGCGCCGCCACTTGTTGCCACTCGGGGAGCGTTTCGACCAGTGCGGGCAGCGCGTGCCCGACGCGCCAGCCCAGCCGCAACAATGCCAGTGCGAGCGCGAACATGCCAAGTTGCTTGTGGTAGAGGATCAGGACGATCTTCCTGGTGTCGAAGCCGACGTCGGGAAGGCTCACCATGTACAGGCCCAGCACGACCAGGACCGTGAGCACGATCGCCATGAGCCAATGCAGCGCGACAGCCATGGCGCCGTACCGCTGTGGGGCGCCTGGGGCGAGGGGGGCTATCTGCATGGCAAGCGTTAGTTTCACTGCGCGTGCCGAAGGTTCATGGCGCAGTGCGTTTTAACGCTCGATCAGCAACCTGGTGACGAGCGGCGGCTCCTCGCCGATGTGGAAGGCGAACTTTCTCTCGCGCAGCTGCACGTCCGCGGCGGTGACACGGTCGAACCGGCGCAGGTGCTCGGTCCAGGATTCGTCGGTGATCTGCTCGACATAGCGGCCGGGGTCGTACAGGTCGCGCAGCAACTGCCAGTCGAGCGCGCCCTGGCGCAGCCGGCTGCGGCGGCTTTCCTGCATCAGCGCCAGGAATTCGCCGGAGCGCGCCGGATCGATGTGGAACTCGATGTTGACCTGGATGCGGCCCGATTGCGGCGGCGCCTCGGCGTGCGGCACCTTGAACACGCGCGACGGCGTGAGGTCTTCCTCGATGCCGCGATCGACCACCAGCCGCTGCGCCAACGCCATCAGGACGACGCTGGAGACGGCGGCGATCGCCAGGCTGTCGTGGATGTTGGTCCAGGTGGCGATCTGGCCCCAGAGCGCGGCCCCGGCCGCCGTGGCGCCCATCAAGGACATCTGGTAGATCGACATGCCGCGGGCGCGCACCCAGTCGGGCAGCGCCATCTGGGCCGTCACCGTGAGCGAATTCGCGACCGTGATCCAGGCCACGCCGGCAAGGAACATGCCTGGCACCGCGAGGTAGATGTTCGGGGCGAACACCGCCATCACCGTGCCGGCCGAGTGCAAGGCGGTGCCGCCCAGCAACAGCATCTGCGCCGGCACCAGGCTGCGAATACGCACGATGAGCAGCGCCGCCAGAATCGCACCCAAGCCCATCGCGGCCAGCAGGATGGTGAAGGTGCCGGCACCGCCGCCGGGCAGGGCGCGCGCCAGCAGCGGCAGCAGCGCGAGCAGGGCGGTGGAATGCAGGAAGAAGAGCGAGATGCGCAGCAGCACCGCGCGCATCCGCGATGACTGCCAGACGAACTGGACGCCGACCCGCATGGCACTGGCCAGCCGTTCGCGGCCGAGCGGGCTTTCCTTGTGCTCGCGCCGCCAGCGCATGATGACGAAGGCGGCGCCCAGCGAGAGGGCGGCGTTGAGCAGGAAGACCCAGGCGCTGCCGGCGCTGGCGATGATCGCCCCCGCCACCAGGGGCCCGACGATGCGAGACGCATTCATCGCTATGCCATTGAGCGCCAGCGCAGCCGGCAACTGCGAGCGCGGCACCAGCTCAGGCACGATCGCCGAGAACACCGGCCAGCGCATCGCCAGCCCCACGCCGTTGGCGAACGTCAGAGCCAGCAGCAGCGGCGCGCTCATCCATCCCATCATCACGGTGACGCAGAGGATCGACGCCACGCCGGCCACCCACAGCTGCGTCATCATGAAGTAGCGGCGCCGGTCCAGGATGTCGGCGAACGCGCCGCTGGGCAGCCCCAGGATGAACACCGGCAGCGTCGAGGCCGATTGCACCAGCGCCACCCAGAGCGGGGACGGCGCGAGCGAGGTCATGAGCCAGGCCGCGGCCACGTCGTTCATCCACATCGAAGTGTTCGCCGCCAGCCACGTGAGCCACAGCATGCGGAACACCGGCCGCCGCAGTGGCGCGAGGGGGGAGCGCGAGTCGTCGGACAGCGCGGCGGCGGCGTCGGTGCTGTGTTCCGGCATGGATTGGTGAGGGGCGGCCGGAACTTCAGTACCGCAGGTCGAGAACCATCTGATCGTTGTCGCGTCTCATCTGGAAGCGGCCGAGAAAGCTGTTGCCCAGCAAGACATAGGGCATGCCCGCGGGCAGAACCGAGGCGTCGACATTGTGGACTTCCACGTCGCCGATGCGCACCGACCCCAGCTTCACCCGCCACATGGTCACCGTGCCGTTGGCTGTGCTGCCGATGGCCGGTTGGCCGGACTTGTAGTTCAGGCCGATGCGTTCGGCCTCGGGCACGCCCATGGCGATCGATGTCGCGCCGGTGTCCACCAGGAACTGCACCGCCTGGCCATTGATCGTGCCTGGCGTCGTGAAGTGCCCGCCGCTGCCGGCCGTCAGTACGATGCGGTTGCCGCGCACCGCGATAGCGCCTCCCACGCTGGCCGGGGCATCGCCCACGCGCAACAAATGCCGCTTGCCGGCGATCTCGACCACGGCCTCATCGCCGGAAGTGGAGATGACCTTCACTCCCTTATGCGTTTCGCCCGGCGCCACGGTCTTGGGTGCGGTGCCGTCCACGATCAGGAGCGCCTTCGATCCCAGCATTCCCTGGAGGGCGACAGACTGAGCCGATGCGGCGGCGCAGGCGAACAGCGCCACGAAAGAGATCAAGCGAATCGTGGGCCACCGCGGAACCGGCTTCGCCGGGCCGCTGGTGGCGCCCCCTTGAGGGGGAGGCGGCCGCAGGCCGCTTCGGGGGGGAGCCATGCTAGTCTCGGAAATTGTTGAACGACAGCGGCACGTCGGTGATCTCCTTGCGGATCAGCGCCATCGCCGCCTGCAGGTCATCGCGCTTGGCCCCGGTGATGCGCACCGCCTCGCCCTGGATCGCAGCCTGCACCTTGAGCTTGCTGTCCTTGACCAGGCGCGTGATCTTCTTGGCCCGGTCCGATTCGATGCCGCTGCGCACCTTGACCACCTGCTTGACCTTGTCGCCGCCGATCTTCTGCACCTCGCCCTTGTCCAGGAAACGCACATCTACATTGCGCTTGGCGAGCTTGGCTGTCAGGATGTCGTCGACCTGGGTGAGCTGGAATTGCGCATCGCCGAACAGCGTGATTTCCTTGTCCTTGAGCTCGATCGCTGCGGAGGTGCCCTTGAAGTCGAACCGCGTGCCGATCTCCTTGGCGGTGTTGTCCACCGCGTTCTTCACCTCCACCATATTGGGCTCGCAGACCGTGTCGAACGATGGCATGAGACCTCCCCTTTGTGCATTGCGCAGATGCGACAATTCTCCCATGTTCGTGGAGCAAAACGTACCCCTGCAGGCGCACAACAGCTTTGGCATCGTCGCCAAGGCGCGTGCGTTGGTGCGGGTGCGCGGCGAGACGGACGTGAGGGAAGTGCTGGCCGATTCCGATCTGCGCACCATCCCCAAGTTCGTGCTGGGAGGCGGCAGCAACATCGTGCTCACCGGCGACGTCAAGCCGCTGGTGCTCAAGGTCGAGGTCATGGGGCGGCGCCTCATCGAGGATGGGCCGCGGGCGACGATCGTCGAGGCCGGGGCCGGGGAGAACTGGCACGACTTCGTCACCTGGACGCTGGACCAGGGTTATCCGGGCCTGGAGAACCTGGCGCTGATTCCGGGGACGGCAGGCGCCTCGCCGGTGCAGAACGTGGGGGCCTACGGTGTGGAACTGCAGGACCGGTTCGAGGCGCTGGATGCGATCGACCTGTTCACCGGCAAGACTTTCACGCTGGACGCGGCCCAATGCGCGTTCGGTTACCGCGACTCCGTGTTCAAGCATTTCGCGGCCAAGGAGGGTGACTTCGGGCTGGGCGGCCGCACGCTGATCCTGCGGGTGCGCTATCGCCTGCCCAAGCCCTGGAAGCCGGTGCTCGGCTACCTGGACCTGCAGCGCAAGCTGCATGACACCGGCGTCATTGCGCCCTCGCCGCGCCAGATCTACGATTGGGTCTGCGCCATCCGCAGCGCCAAGTTGCCCGATCCGCGCGTGATCGGCAACGCCGGCAGCTTCTTCAAGAACCCCACCGTGACGCCCGAGCAGTGCCAGGACATCATCGCGCGCGAGCCGAAGATCGTGCACTACCCGATGCCCGACGGAACCGTCAAGCTGGCAGCCGGCTGGCTGATCGATGCCTGTGGCTGGAAGGGCAAGTCGGTGGGCAATGCGGGCGTCTACGAAAAGCAGGCCCTGGTGCTGGTCAACCGCGGCGGCGCCACCGGCGGCGAAGTCGTGACGCTGGCGCGGGCCATCCAGACCAGTGTCTACGAGCGCTTCGGCATTCGGCTCGAGCCCGAGCCGGTCGTGATCTAAGTCATCAGCGCCTTGACGCGTTCCTTCGTGAACGGCACGGTGCGCAGGCGCACGCCAGTCGCATCGAACACCGCATTGGCGAGCGCTGCCGCCACCGGGCTCGAGGCTGCTTCGCCAGCGCCCAGCGGCGGCTGGTCCAGCCGCTGGATCAACTCGATGTCCAGGCGCGGCACTTCCGGAAAGCGCAGCAGCGGATAACTGGTCCAGTCGACGCTGGTCACGCGCGACCGGTCGAAGGTGGTTTCCTCGTGCAAGGTGCGCGACAGCGTCTGCAGGATGTTGCCCTCGACCTGCGCCCGCACGGTGTCGGGGTTGATCATCAGCCCGCAATCGTGGGCGCAGGCCACGCGCTGGACGCGGATGGAGCCGGTGCCGCGGTCCACCTCCACTTCCATGCCGACCGCCACGAACGTTTCGTTGTGCTTGTAGTGCACGAACGCCATGCCGCGGCCGGCCGCGATCTTCTGCGCCGATGCCGGGCGCGGCGAGGGCCGCGACTGCCACTGCATCGTGCGGGCCAGCCGCTCGATCACTTCGCGGCCGCGCGGATCGGCCAGATCGCGCAGCCTGAACTGGATCGGATCGGCCTTGGCCTGAGCGGCCAGCTCGTCGACGAAACTTTCCACGGCGAAGGCGTTGGCCACCTTGCCGGGAGCGCGGATGTTGGATGGACGCAGCGGCGCGGCGCCGAGCCAATGCACGTGGACCTTCATGGCATTGGCCGGATAGGATGGGTCGCCGTTTTGCGTCACCAGCCCGACGGCCTGGCCGGCCGGCTGCTTCAGCCCGGCCGCTTGCGGCGACAGCAGCGGAATCCATTCGAGATTGGCGGTGGCGCGAGGCAGCCACATCTCGGTCTCCCACGCGTCGATGCGGCCTTCGGGCGTCAGCGTCGCGCGCAGCTCCAGCAGCTGCGGCGGCCCCTTCGGGTCCCAGCCCAGTTCTTCCTCGCGGCTCCATTGAACGCGCACCGGCTGGCCGGTCGCCTTGGACAACATGGCAGCCTCGGCCGCGGCGTCGTCGCTCCCATTCATTCCATAACAGCCGGCGCCGTCGAGGTACACCACCCGCACTTTCGCCGGTGGCAGGTCGAGCACGGCAGCGCACGCCTTGACCAGCCGGTGGCTGGCTTGCGAGGCAGTCCACACGGTGGCGCTGTCCGCTTTCACGTCGGCGACCGCGCACGACGGACCCATCGAGCCGTGCGACTGCAGCGGCCAGACATAGCGGGCGGAGATCTTGTGGGGCGCGTCGGCCAGCGCGGCGAGCCGCGCCGCATCTCCCTTACTCACCAGCGTTTCCTCGGCCAGGAACGGACCGCGCCGGGCCCAGTCGACCACGCCCTGGTGGGTGACCAGCAACGCGCTCTCGCTCCACTGCACCTTGAGCTCGCGTGCCGCGCGCACCGCCGCCCATTCGTCGGGGCTGGCGACCGCGACGAAGTCGTTGATCCGGACGACGCGCACGCCGGGCAGCTTGGAGATCGATGCCTCGTCGACCGACAGCACCTTCGCACCCACGGCGGGCGGGCGCACGATGCGAGCGTGCAGCATGCGCGGCAAGGCGAAGTCATGAACGTAGACGTAGTGGCCGGTGATCTTCGCGGGGATGTCGGGCCGCGGCAGCGGCTTGCCTACCTGCGTGTAGCGCGCCGGATTCTTCAGCGCCGCCTTGGGGTTCATCTTGAGGTTCAGGGTCCGGTCGCCGGCGAGTTCGCCCACGGTCACCTTGCTGCCGTCGGCGGAGCGCACGGTGCCGTCGTCCAGCGTCAATTGCTCCGGCTGTGCCTTCAGCCGCGTGGCGGCCATCGCCAGCAGCGCTTCGTGCAAGGTGGCCGCGGCTTGGCGCAACTGCACGCCGCCGCGCATCACGCCGCTGCTGCCCGCCGTCGGGCCCTGATCCGGCGTGAGGGCGCTATCGCCTTCGACCAGCTCGATGCGCTCGACCGGCAGCGACAACTCTTCGCCCACCATCTGGCGCATCGCGATGCGGTGGCCGGTGCCAAGGTCGACCTTGCCGGAATAGATCACGGCCGAGCCGTCCCGGCGCAGGGCGATGAACGAATCGACTTCCCCCAGGGCCAAGGTGGGACGCGGACCGGCTTGCGCCTGACCCCATGCCGGCCGCAGTCCGGACAACGAAAAGCCGACGACGAGGGCGGCGGCCTTGAGCAGGTCGCGGCGTGTCGATTGAGCGAGGGCGAGTGCGTCCATGTCAGGTCCTCCTCTGGCCGGAGGCCCGTTCCACCGCCTTGAGCACGCGGTCGTGCGAACCGCACCGGCACAGGTTGCCCGCGAGCGCGGCCTGCGCCTGCTCGCGAGTGGGCCGAGGATTGGCCTGCAGCAGCGCGACCGCCCCCATCACCATCCCGTTGGTGCAATAGCCGCACTGCGCGGCTTGCTCGGCGATGAAGGCTGCCTGGACCGGGTGGGGCTTGTCGGGTGAGCCCAGGCCCTCGGCGGTCGTGACCTGCTTGCCCGCGGCGTCGGAGATCTTCGTGACGCACGAGCGCACGGGCTTGCCATCCATCAGCACGGTGCAGGCGCCGCACTGGCCCAGTCCGCAGCCGAACTTGACCGCATGCAGGCCCAAGTCGTTGCGCAACGCGTAGAGCAAGGGCATGTCGCCGTCCCAGGCCTCGACCGGCCGGGAGGCGCCATTGACGATGAGCTGAAAGCGGGCCATCGCGGTCTCCTGACGTGGGGGCGCCAGCTTACACGCAGGCGCTCACCCCTGCACGCGGGTGAGCGCGCGCGGAGATTGAACTGCCAGGCCGGCTAAACGCTGCGGGCGATGACGCGCCCGCAGCTCGGCACGTCAGCGCATCAGTGGACGGGCGTGTTGCCCAGCCAGGCGGAGTAATCCTTGTCGGTCGCCAGGACCCAGAGTGCCAGGACCATGACCACCACGCCGCTGGCAACGGCGGCGCCCGTTGCTGTCTGCAGCGCGTTGAATCCGAGCACCCACGGGGACATGGCCAGCCACGCGCCCAGGGCGGTTTCGGTCCACTCTTCCCATGCGCGAGGAACGAAGATCGCTCCCAGCGCCGCGGCGATGAGCAGGACGCCGATGATCACCGCATTCGCCAGGGCAATCAGATCGCTTTGAAAGCCCAGGACCCACGGCGAGAGAATCAACCACACACCCATGATGGCGTTCACGGGGTCTTGCCAGTGCTTCACCTGCTTCATGGTCAACCTCCTTGCCGCCGAAACATGGCTCGGTGGCGTCGGTTAGAGCCAAAAAACCGTGATCTGGTTCCAGCCGTGTTCCCGGGTTGATGGCAGGAGATTTTTGAAGCGGGCAGCGTGGACCGGCCCGCGGGACACCCTCCCGTCGGGCGTTCTCAACGAGCCATCTCAATGATCAATGCGCCGCTTTTTCGCCCGGGCTGGTTTCGTGGTCCTGCAGCGCCCACAGCGCGAGCGTCAGCACCACCAGCCCGATGACGAGGGCGTTCATCCGGGCCAGTTGCACCTGGAACCCGAGTACCCAGGGCGAAACCGCGAGCCACAGCCCCAAGGCCGTCTCGGTCCACTCCTCCCAGGCTCGCGGAACGAAGATTGCCCCCAGTGCGGCTGCGGCGAGCAGCACACCGACGATCGCGGTATTCGCCAGGGCGATCCAGTCGCCCTGGAACCCCAGCGCCAACGGAGAGACGATCAGCCACGCACCCAATGCTGCGTTGGTCGAGTCTTGCCAATGCTTCATGGTTCACCTCCTCGCCGGCGGTAGCGATTGCCCGGCGGACAAGGCCCGGCGGCAAGTTCCATTGAGCACCAAAAGACCCTACATTTCAAGGGGGCAAACCTGTCCCCCGAGGCGCAATCCTCACTCTTTTTTGCTGCCGTCGCCCAAGCTCGGCAGCGCGGCGCCGCCCCCTACCGAAAGCAAACCCGCCTTGGTGTAGACGCCCAGCTTCTCGCGCGTATCGACGATGTCCAGATTGCGCATGGTCAGCTGGCCAATCCGGTCCTTGGGCGAGAAGGGCGCGTTTTCCACCTTCTCCATGCTCAGGCGCTCCGGCGCATAGGTGAGGTTGGGCGACTCGGTATTGAGCAGCGAGTAGTCGTTGCCGCGGCGCAGCTCCAATGTCACTTCGCCGGTGACCGCGCGGGCGACCCAGCGCTGGGCCGTCTCGCGCAGCATGATGGCCTGCGGGTCGAACCAGCGGCCCTGGTAGAGCAGGCGGCCGAGGCGGCGGCCATTGTCGCGGTACTGCTCGATCGTGTCCTCGTTGTGGATGCCGGTCACCAGGCGTTCGTAAGCGATGAACAGCAGCGCCAGGCCCGGCGCCTCGTAGATGCCGCGGCTCTTCGCCTCGATGATTCGGTTCTCGATCTGGTCGCTCATGCCCAGGCCGTGGCGTCCGCCAATGCGGTTGGCCTCCAGGATCAACTCCACCGGATCGGCGAAGGTCTTGCCGTTCAAGGCAACCGGTTGGCCTTCGTCGAAGCGCACCACCACCTGCTCGGCCTTGATCGCGACTTCTTCCTTCCAGAACGCCACGCCCATGATGGGATTGACGATCTTGATGCCGGTCGAGAGCTGCTCCAGGTCTTTCGCCTCGTGGGTGGCGCCCAGCATGTTGGAGTCGGTCGAATAGGCCTTCTCGGCCGACATCTTGTACGCGAAGCCGGCCTGCGTCATGAAGGCCGACATCTCGGCCCGCCCCCCCAACTCGTCGATGAAGGCCTGATCCAGCCAGGGCTTGTAGATCCTGAGGCTTGGGTTGGTGAGCAGGCCGTAGCGGTAGAAGCGCTCGATGTCGTTGCCCTTGAAGGTGCTGCCGTCGCCCCAGATGTGGACGTCGTCCTGCTTCATCGCGGCCACCAGCATCGTGCCTGTGACTGCGCGGCCCAGCGGCGTGGTGTTGAAGTAGGTCGCGCCCGCCGTGGAGATGTGAAAGGCGCCGGCCTGCAGTGCCGCGATGCCCTCATGGGCAAGCTGCAGCCGGCAGTCGACCAGGCGCGCCAGTTCCGCGCCGTATTGCATCGCCTTGCGCGGAATTTCGTCGTAGTCCGGCTCGTCCGGTTGGCCCAGGTTGGCGGTGTAAGCGTAGGGGATGGCGCCCTTTTGGCGCATCCAGTGCAGCGCCGCGCTGGTGTCCAGGCCGCCGGAAAACGCGATGCCGACCTTCTGGCCGGCCGGAAGATGTTCGAGGATGGTGCTCATGGGGAAGGGGTAGTCAAAAGGGACCGGGGGCCAGGGGCCGGGGGCAGGTGTCAGCCGAAATGGCAGATGTAGTGGTAGGCCTCGTTCACCCGGATTTGGAAGCTCGAATTGCCCGGGATGCTGAAGCGCTCGCCGGGGCCGCTTTTCTGCCAGTCCTGGCTGCCGGCCAGTTTGTATTCGCAGCCGCCCGCCACGCATTCCATGGTTTCCGGCGCGCCCGTATTGAAAGTCAGCTCGGCCGGCAGGACCACCCCCACGGATTTTTTCGAGCCGTCGGGCAATGTGACGCCATGGCTCACGCACTTGCCGTCGAAGT
This sequence comes from Ramlibacter sp., assembly GCA_035571795.1. GTDB lineage: Bacteria > Pseudomonadota > Gammaproteobacteria > Burkholderiales > Burkholderiaceae_C > Ramlibacter. The sequence continues at coordinate 4,997 of DATNBX010000059.1, read as the reverse complement.
ACACATTGGCCTTGGCGCTGACGCGCGCGCCGTCGATTGTTTCGGTGATCATCAAGGGTCGTTCCCCTGCGGGAACGCGCAAGGTAGGGAACTGCGAATTTTAGCTGGGCAGAAAAAGCGACGCGGGCTGTTGCCCGCGCCTTCATACCTTACGACCTTGCCGATCGCCCTCCAGGGCGCCGGCCTTCAATGCCAATGGCGATGGCCGAAGTGCCCGCTGGAAAAGCCGAAGCCCAGTGATATCCCGACCGGGGGATAGTAGGGCGCGCCGTAGTACGCCGGATAGACCGGGTAGGCCGGATAGGCCGGATACACCGGATAGGCCGCCGGGTAGACCGCCTGCGGCGGCGGTGCCGCCATAACCTGGCCGATCGGCTGCTGGGGCTGGCCAACCGGAGGCGCCATGACCACACCGGCGGAGTTATCAGCCATCTGCGGGGCCGCGCCGGCGCCCATCGGCGACACCTGCAGGGGCACGCTCGGCCCCGGATCGTTGGCCATTTGCGCGGTGTATTGCCTGCCGGCGTATTCGTACACGACGTTGTAGCCGATCGTCCGGTTTTCGTAAGAAGTCTGCGTGGTGCAGTTCTGAACGTTTTGCACCCGTGGCGCGTTGCTGTCGCTCTCGATGCGGTTGCCCAGCAGGGCCCCGCCGACGACGCCCAGGATAGTGGCGGCGGCGCGGCCGTCGCCATGGCCGATCTGGTTACCGAGCGCACCCCCCGCCAGCCCACCGATCACGGTCCCGGCGCCGCTATTGGGCTGCTGCACCGCCACGGGCTGGTAGCTGCAGACCTGGTGGGGCACGGCCACTTGCTGGACCACCGGCGTGCTGGAAATCACGCGCCCGCTTTCCTGGGCGAACGCCACCGAACCAAAAGCCGACAGCACGCCCATCGCCGTAAGTAAAACAGTTTTCTTCATGATGGCTCCTTGGCTTGTTTCCAACGCTCAAATTTTAGGCACGACAGGTAAAGTTGCCGTCCTCTTTCGGGTAAAGCGACGGTAAAAGTGGGGGTTCAGCGGCGCGCCAGCAACGCCCATTGCGCGGCATCGAAACCCACTGTGGTCTGCCCGCTCCATTCCACCACCGGTCGCTTGATGACGCTGGGATTTGCGAGCATCAGCGCCTTCGCGCCGGCAGCATCCTGCGCGCCCTCCTGCGCGGACGCATCGAGCTTGCGCCAGGTCGTGCCTTTGCGATTGACCAGCTTGTCGCAGCCCACTTGGGCCATCCACGCGTCGAGCCGCTCGCGCGGCACGCCTTCTTTCCTGAAGTCGTGAAAGCGGTAGGCAACCTCGTGCTCCGCCAGCCAGGCCCGCGCCTTCTTGACGGTGTCGCAGTTGGTAACGCCGTACAGGACGATCATGGCGGCAATGTGCGGCAGGGCCGGAACGCGAAGGGTCCCGGTCCCGCCGCCTGCGGACCGCTTCAGTTGTCGAAACTGATCTTCGTGGCGGTCACGGTGTTGGTCGCGGCGTTGTTCGTGCCTTTGACCTCGACGATCGCGCTGGTGCCATTGACCGCCACCAGCGTGCTGGCGTCGCCTTTGTCGAAGCGCACGTTGCCGGCGAAGCTGACCGTCACGCCGCGGATCACGAAGGTCTTGTTGGTCGTGTTCAGGTTGGACACGCTGCCGTGCAGTTCGAATTCCTGGTTTTCGACCTCGGCCTCGTTTTCGACCTTGACGCTTGTCGCCGCGAGGACGCCATTGACGAGGCTGCCCTCGACTTCGACCCGCGCCCCGAGCCTGAGGCCGGCGGTGCCGTTCGGGAAAACGGCCTTGCCGGCATCCACGGCCACGCCATTGACGCTGAAAGTGGAAGTCGAGGTGAACGCCGTCACGGTGCCTTCGAGCTCCGCTTCGTCGTGGTTTTCGACTTCGCGCTCGACCGCACGGATTCGCGTGGCGGTTCGCGTACCCGTCGCGGGCGTCGTGGCCAGGCGCACGCGCACCACCAGGCCGTTGGCCAGATTGGCCGGCAGATCGGTGCTCGCGATACCCGCATAGCTGATGGCGAGCGATCCGATCGCAAAGGTCTTGGCGGTGGTGTTCAGCCCCTGGATCATGCCCAGCAGCTTGAAGGTGTTCGTGTTGCCGGTGCGCTCGATGCGCGTTGCCTGGATCGTGTTGGCGGCCGGATCGACGAAGCCGTGCACCTCGATGGTCTGGCCGACGCTCAGGCCCGCCAGGCCACCCGCGATGGCGCTGTCGAACACGGTGTTGGCCCCGATCTGCACCGTCTGCCCCAGCACCACCAGGCTCTGGCTGCCGATGCTGTCGATCGGTCCGCGCAATTCGCTGCCGAACGTGATGGTGTTTGCAGTCGCGGTATTGCCCGCCGGGCCGGCGACGATGGCGGAACCGGCGACCGAAACGACCATGCCAAGCTTCAGATCGCCGGCATTGTGGAGCACGCCGTCGTCATCGGTGATCGTCGCCCTGCTCTCGTCGAAGCGCACGCCATTGACGATGATGGAGCCGAAGCCAGTGATGGCGCCGCTGGAGAATGAACCAGTGCCGCCGCTGCCCACCGAAGCGATGCTGCCGAAGACGCCGCTGCTGCCCCCGCCGCCGCCGCAACCCGACAGGGCTGCCATGCCGCCGATCAGCGCGATCAGTCCCTCGCGGCGGGTGAACCCGACGGCGGCCATATGGTTTTTTCGTGGATTCATGCGTTCGACTCCTTGCGGTTGAAGTTAGGCTCGGATTCAGGCATCGGCTGAGACCACGTGTACAAGCCGATACGCAGGGACCGGTTCTGGGCGCGTCCTGCCGCGCGGTCGCTGGCGATCATCGCCTCGAGCTGGGGTGCGACTTCGGCGAGCAGGTTGCGCCACTGCTGTGCCATCAGCTTCTGCGCGGCAGCCAGCGACTGTTCGGACAGTTCGTCCGCGGAGATGGCCTGTTCCAGGTGCTGGCGCCCGTCGCCCAGGACGTTGGCGGTGGCTGCGCGCAGGTGGTCGCCGACGTTGCTGCCCAGAAAAGCAACCATGCGGGCCCAATCGCCGCGTGGCACGAAGGCGTCGCGCAGCAGGTGCACCATGTCGGTTTCCTCGTCGTGCCGGGCCAGCTTCAGGCGCACCAGTTCGTCCAGCAGCGTGCGCGGATGGACGTCGCGGGTGACGGACTGCGCCAGCGCTTCGAAGCTCAGCAGGGCGCCTTGCCGCGGCAGTGCGGCCGGCTGCTGGCTGGCGGTCTGCCACGCCGGATCCGACACCCAGCGTGTGAACAATTCCGTCACCGGCGAGCGCCTCAGTGGCTGCGGGCCGGCCGTGCGCCGGCGCTGCACGCGAGCCACGGCACGGCGCGTCAACCCGGTGGTGGTGCTGATGCGGCTGGTGCGGCGCTGGCTAGGCAAGTCGCTGTGGACTTCATGGGCCGCCTTCACGAAGGCGGCGCGAAACTGGTCCTCGATCACCTGGATGGTGATGTTTTTGCCGATGCACAACTTGGCGAGCGGCGCCAGCACCGGCTCCAATGCGGCGAGCAGGGCTTCCTGTTCCGCATTGAGCGCGGCGATCGGTGGGTACAGCACTGGGGCGTCCATGAACCTCATGTTAAATGTGCAGCATGCACATTTGGTGTGTCTTTGTGTAATTGGCGCATATACGCATCTGCCCGGCTGGATTCGCCCAACTCGTCGGTGACCGGATAATCCGGTTGCCATGAAGACGCTCGCCGAATGGCTCGCCTGGTGCGAGCAGTTGCACCCCAAGAACATCGCCCTGGGGCTGGACCGGGTCGCAGCCGTGGCCGACCGGATGGCGCTGCGTTTGACCAGTCCTGTCATCACCGTGGCAGGCACCAACGGCAAGGGCTCGACCTGCGCGATGCTGGAGGCGATTGCGCTACAGGCCGGCTATCGCACCGGGCTGTACACATCGCCGCACCTGGTGCACTTCGAGGAACGCTGCCGTATCCATGGCGAGATCGTGACAGCCCAAGCTCTGCTGCCGCATTTCGAACGGGTCGAGGCGGCGCGGCGCGATGTGCTGCTCACGTATTTCGAATTCACCACGCTGGCCATCCTCAGCCTGATGGCCGCTTCCAGGCTCGATGTGGCGATCCTCGAAGTGGGTCTTGGCGGCCGGCTCGATGCCGTCAACATCGTCGATACCGATTGCGCAGTGATCACCAGCATCGCCCTGGATCACATGGACTACCTGGGCGACGACCGCGAGAGCATCGGCCGCGAAAAGGCCGGCATCCTGCGCACCGGCAAGCCGGCAGTGGTCAGCGATCCCATGCCGCCGCAAAGCGTCCTGGACCGGGGCGTCGCCATCGGCGCCGATCTCTGGACCCTGGGCCGCGATTTCAATTTCTCGGGCGACCAGCAGCAATGGGCCTGGGCCGGACGCGGGCGGCGCTACGCGGGCTTGGCCTACCCGGCCCTGCGAGGCGCCAACCAGCTCATCAACGCATCGGGCGTCCTGGCCGCCCTGGAGGCGCTGCGCAACCAGCTGCCGGTGACGGCGCAGGCCGTGCGCAACGGACTGGCCATGGTGGATCTGCCGGGCCGTTTCCAGATCGTGCCGGGGCGGCCGGCGCTGGTGCTGGATGTGGCGCACAACCCGCATTCGGTGGCGGCGCTGGCGGCCAATCTCGATGCGATGGGCTTCTACCCCACCACGCACGGCGTATTCGGCGCAATGGCGGACAAGGATATCGCGGCCATGTTCGCCAGGATCGGCCCACTGATCGATCGCTGGTATTTCAGCGACCTGCCGACTGGGCGCGCCGACACGGCTGCCGCCTTGCTGGCCCGGTGGCAGGCCCAGGAAACGCGCCGCGACGTGACGGCAAGCGCCCATCGCGACCCCATGGAAGCGCTGCGATGCGCGGCCGCCGCCGCGGACCCCGCTGATAGAATCGTCGTCTTCGGATCGTTCCATACGGTGGGGGGCGTTCTGAAGGACGGAGTACCCCGCCTTCAGGCCTAGCTGGACTCACGTTTCACCCGCGCTTCATGGCCTTTTTCAAGTTCTCCAAAGC
>DATNBX010000058.1:0-7913 GCA_035571795.1 Ramlibacter sp. | reverse complement strand
GGTGCCCAGCGGGATGCCCCAGAACTCCCTGGTATCCAGGCGCTTGAAACGCTCGTAGACCGTGACCGTCGCGATTTCCAGCAGCCCACCCGGGCTGCGCATCACGACCGGGACGCCGGACGCAACGACGCTGCTGTCGATCACCTGCCAGCGGGCAAAGAAACGATCGTAGGTAAGCCAGCCCACCAGCGCGACAGCGCCGGCCAGAAGCGCGGCGCCGGCTCGAAATCGGATCGGGCGGGCCATGCAATCATGCTAGCCCCGACGGCGCCGTCGCTTTGTAAGCTAGGGCGCCTTGTATTCGAAGTGCGCCTGGGCGGTGCCGGGCACGCCCGGCCGCTGGATCTCGGCCGTGATGGTGTAGGCGTTGCCGCGGGAGAAGTGGAAAAAGTTGCCGTAGCTGACGGCGTTATTGACGGCCACGGGCCTGAGCGGCTTGCTCTGGATCGTCATCCCGTCGGAAACGCGCATCGTCACCTGCGCATCGGTCACAGCCGCCTGCGTCTTGTTGTCCTTCAGGGAAACGTTGAGGTGGTAGAAGCCCCGGCCAGAGGGAATGTCCAGCTTGGATGCACCGGACTTCTCCTGCGCCGCCCGCACGACTTCGGACCCCATCATGCCGAAGTAGATATCGAGTCCCGAGACGGTCTTGCGATGTGGATCGGCGGCCGCGGCCGGTGGCGGCGGCGGGACGGGCGGCACGTCGATGTTGAACATGTAGAGGATGGCGCCGCGGATTTCCTCGTTGGTCAGGTCCGGCAATCCGCCGCGGGCCGGCATCGCCCCGTGGCCGTGAACAGCCGAGGCCACCGCCTGGTCCAGCCCCTTGGCCAGCCGGGGGGTCCACGCGGCCCTGTCGCCGATTCTCGGCGCGCCGTCGCGTCCGGTCTGGTGGCACTTGGAGCATTGCGAGCGCACGATCGTCTCGCCGGTGCGCACGCGCGCGGGCGTGGCGCCGCCCACCGGTTCCACCCAGTTCCCGCCGGACTGGTTGACCATGTAGACGATGGCGCGTTCGATCTCGACGTCGCTGACCCCCTTGTTGCCGCCGTGGGCCGGCATCTTGCGGATGCCCCTGATCGCGTTGTTGGTCAGGGCCGTGAGCCCCTGCGAGGCCCGCTTCTCCCAGGCCTTGGCGTCGCCAATCCGCGGCGCCCCGTCCTTGCCGGTCGCGTGGCACGCGCCGCAGACGGCATCGACCACCTCCTTGCCCTGCCGGTCGGTGCGCTGCGCGGCGGCACTCTGGCTGAGCGTCGAAAGCACGGCGGCCAGCACGATCGCGGGCAACAACGACCGGACGGAAACCGGTCCAGCAAGCATACGCATATGACTCCTTTTTTTGCAGCGCAAGGCTACTCATCCGTCGCCTGGCGGCTTTGACCTGCGTCAACGTGAAGTCTACGGCCTTGCCGCCAACCGATCGGCAAGCCGCGAGCAGAACTTACAGGCTATTGACGGGTCTATCCAGGTCGCCCAACGAGCGCCATGCTGAGTGCCCTCCAGGAACTTTTCGAGCGATTCACCGCTGCCTCGCCCGGCCAGGAACCGCACGAGCGCGAGCACGCATTGCGCCTGGCCGCGGCCGTGCTGCTGGTGGAAGTAATGCGGTCCGAGCCCACCTTCGATCCGGCCGAGCGCGCCGCGGTGTTCGTCGCGCTTCGAAGCCGGTTCGTGCTGACTGAAGAAGAACTGGGGAGTCTGGTGGAGCTGGCCGAAGCGAAGGTCGAGAGCGCGAACGATTACTTCCAGTTCACCAGCCGCATCAACGACCACTTCGGCCAACCGGAAAAGATCGCCCTGGTCGAGTCGATGTGGCAGGTCGCCTATGCCGACGGCGTGCTCGACGCCAACGAGAACCATGTCATCGCCAAGGTGGCCGAGCTGCATGTGACACACGGCGAATACATCGGTGCCAAGCTGCGGGCCAAGCAGGCAGCCGGCCTCAGCTGAGATAACAATTGGGGTCAGACTCCAATTAAACACAGGCCCACGTGCAATTCAGCCATCACCCGGACATCTGGAGCCGCTTCCCCGAGCTGGGCGCGAGCACGCTGTTCGCCGACGGCATCCACACCGACGTTTCGCCGGCCGCACCGGTCGCGCGCCTCAACGCCATCGCGCAGTCGCGGCTGGATGCCGCCGGCACCGAGAGCGAGCTGCCGGAGATCAAGGCGTGGCGCAGCGTGTTCTCGCGCATGGGGCTGAAGCCGACGCAGTACCGCTGCGCCTCGGAGTCGCTGCTGCGGCGCTTCAGGAAGGAAGGCGCGCTGCCGCCGATCCATCCGCTCATCGATCTGTGCAATGCCGCGTCGCTCGCCTTTGCAATTCCGGTAGCTGCGCTAGACGTGGCCAAGGTCGTCTGGCCCTTGCAGGTGCGACCGGCAACCGGCACGGAGAACTACCTGAGCTTTTCCGGCGAGATCGAGCATCCCGAGCCGGGCGAAGTGACCTTCGCGGACGCGCAGGGCCAGGCGCATGCGCGGCGCTGGACGCACCGGCAAAGCGGCCTTTCCGCGATCCGTGACGAGACCGCCTCGGTGCTGATCGTGATGGAAGCCGTGCATGCGAGCGCGGCGGCCGACGTGCAGAACCTTGCCGCGGCTTTGGCCGGCGGGCTGCATGAGGTCTGGGGCATCACGCCGCAGCGCGGACTTGCTCACAGCCTCGTCGGCGGGCTTCGAATTCGGCTAAGCGACGGCGCGCATCAGCACGACGATCGCGTAGGTGATGAACGCAATCCAGGCGATCGTAAAGAGCATCGTCCTCGCGAAGAAATGGCCGAAGCCGCTGATGTGAATCACCGCATGGGCGGCACGCGCATAGAAATAGGCGGCAGCGCAGGTCGCGGTGGTCGCGGTCGAGACGCCCACCGCCTGGGCGATCAGCACAACGGCTGCGAACTGGGCGAAGTTCTCGACCGCGTTCAGGTGCGCGCGGTTGGCACGGTTGACCCAATCGGGCAACGGCGACGTGGGCGCCGTCTTGTACCGCTCCGGCGTCAGCGGACCGCGCGAGACGACATAGCCGACGACGACGGGGACCCAGAGAACACCCGTGAGGATCGCCGTGAGCAACAGGTAAAAGAGTTCTGTCTTCATGTCGTTCTCCAGAAATATGGGCCCCGCGGGAGCCCCGCCGTACTACGTGACTACATGCCGCGCCGCGGCGCCTTTTCGAGAAACTCCGCCAGCTGCGCCTTGAACCATTTCGCCTGCCCTGTGGTCCCGTGACCGGCGGTCTCGTCGCTGGCGGGAATCAGGTAGTAGCGGGCGTTCTTCAGGCGCTTGATCTCGCGTTCCATGATGCCGGTCTCGGGCGGGTTGCGCTCGTCGTCGGCCGAATTGATGGCCAGCACCGCCGCCTGGATGCGATCCAGGCCGCCGGCCGGGTTGTAGTCGGCCGACGCCGACCACTGGTACAGCAGATTGTTGGCATCGCCAGTGAACGGCGCGTTCAGCCGCGCATCGAGGATCTTGTCGGCCTGCGCGCGCGTGGGCGCTGCCTTGTAGGTTGCCAGCGTGCCGCCGCTGGTGGCGATGCCGAAGAACACCGATGCGAACTGCGCACTGCGCGGCTGCTTCGTGTAGTTGCCGTTGTTCCACTCGGGATCGTTGCGGATGGAATCGATGATCAGGCGGCGCAACATCCAGTTGCGGCTGGACATCTCGGTGGGCTGGCAGGCCATCGGCACCAGAGCGTCCATCGCACCGGGGTACTTCACGCCCCAGATCCAGGTGTGCATGCCGCCCATCGAATTGCCGATGATCGCCCGCAGGTGCTTGACGCCCAGGTGCTCGGTCACCAGCCGGTATTGCGCGTCGACCATGTCCTCGTAGTTGTATTGCGGAAACGCCGTGCGCAATCCATCGGAAGGCCGGGCCGATTTGCCGGTACCCAGCCCATCGGGAATGATGATGTAGTAGCGGGCGGCATCGAGCGGCTGGCCAGGGCCGAACAGTTCGCCGGCAAAGGCCGGCGTGAGCATGCTCGCGGCCGAACTGGCGGTGCCGTGCAGGAGCAGCACGGGTTCGCCCGTGGCGGCGCCGACCGTGACGTAGTTCAGGCGCAGCTCGCTCATCACCTGCCCAGTGTGGAAGCGGAAGTCGCGCGCGACCCAGCTGCCTTCCTTGGGCACTGGGTACTCGGCGGCCCGGGCCGCCAGCGCCAGCAGTGCGAGCGCAGCGAACATGACGGCGCGCCTGAAGGCGAGCCGGAAACTGGAATTCGCAGTCATTTTTGTCTCCTGTAGTTTCGAAGTGCAACGAACAACTTGCAACGCCGGATTGCACATTGACTACGCAAGTTGCCCATGCCGACACGGTATGCGGTGATCATGAAGCTTCACTCATCCAAGGGAGTACTCGATGAAATCAACAACCATCGTTTGTGCACTGGCGGCGGCGTCGCTGGGTATCGGTTCGCTTTCGTTCGCGCAGGGCTACGAGCGCGACCGGCGCGACGACGATCGCCAGGGCTACCAGCAGCGCGATCACGATCGGCGCGACGGGGACCGTGATCGTCGCGCCGACAACGACCGGCGCGACCGCCGCGAAGGAATGGGCAACCGCGGCGACTTCCGCCGCGACGGCCGGGCCGAATACCACTACGGCGCACGCGGCCCCGAGTGGCGCCGCGGCGGCCGTATTCCGCCGGAATATCGCCGTCCGCAGTACGTGGTGCACGACTGGCGCGCGCACCGCCTGCACGCGCCGCCACGCGGCTATCAATGGGTGCAGGTAGGCAGCGACTACGTGCTGGTCGCCGTCGCGACCGGCATCATTGCCCAGCTGTTGCTCAGTCAATAGGCCTGGGTGCAGGGATGGCGGTCGCGCGGCCACGCTAGTGAAGCTCTGAACACTACCGCACCGTGAACGGCGCCTGGTAAGGCCGGCCGAACACCACGCCTGCCACCACCGTGCCGGCCGGACGCAGGAACACCTTGCCCTGGCGTGTGTTGTTGCGCGTGTCCACGAACGACACGGGGCCTTCGACGACCTCCAGGATCGACAGGTCGGCCGGCGCACCCGCCTGCAATGTGCCGTGCTTGGGGATGCGCCCGATCACGCGCGCCGGCGTGGCCGTGGCCATGGTCACGACCTCGGACAGCGAGAAGCCCAGGCCCATGAATTTGCTCATGACCCACGGCAGGTAGGGCATGCCGGGCGTGTTGGCCGAGAACACATGGCAGTCGGACGAGATGGTGTCGGGTGGGCAGCCCTGGGCGATCGCGGCTTCGGCGATCGTGTAGTCGAAGCTGCCGCCGCCGTGGCCGATGTCGAACATGATGCCGCGCTTCTTGGCTGCGAGCGCGGCGGGCAGCAGCTTGCCGTCCTGCACGATGTTCGTGCCCTGCCCCGCATTGTTGGGCGCGCCCGAATAGCAGTGCGTCAGCACGTCGCCCGGGCGCATCAGGTCGAGGATCTGCGACATCAGCTCGCGCTCGGCCACGCCGCCGATGTGGACCATGACCTTGGCCGGCACGCCGGACATCGCGCAAGCGGCGATGGCGCGCTTGAGCGGCTCCAGGCCGTGGCGCGCGATCACGTTCTCGCTCATGCGAACCTTGATGCCCAGCACCATGTCGGCGTTTTCCGAGACGGCGCGGGCCGCCAGTTCGGGCTGCGCGTAGTCGATGTTGAACAGCTCCGGCACGGGGAATCCCGCCAGCCCCGCCACCGCGATGTGCACGAAGGCGAATTGCCGCGTACGCGTCCCGGGCACCACGAAGCGCCGGAATGCCGCGAAGTTGTTCGCGCCGCCGTCGCCTGCCGACACGACAGTGGTAGTGCATTGGTGCGCGATCAGCTCGTCGGCCGGAATGCCGATGGCCGAACCATATGGGAAGGTGTGGCAGTGCAGGTCGATGAGCCCTGGCGTCACGAGCTTGCCGCCGGCATCCATGACGCGTTGGGCGCGCTCGGGCGGGATCGACGTTGCAATCGTTTCGATCAGCCCGTAACGAATGCCGATGTCCCGTGGCCCCGCCAGCTTCTGGCTCGGGTCCAGCAAGTTGGCATTGCGCACCAGCAGGTCGAACTTGTCGTTGGGACCCATCGCCGCCCGGGCGGCGCGAGGCAAGGCACCGAGTGCTGCCAGCGAAGCGCCGGCCTGGATCAGTTGGCGTCGTGAATAGTCGCTCATGTCTGCTCCTTTGTTCTTGTGGAGAGCGGACTATGTTCTGCTGAGGTTCGCGAGTCAACTTTTCTCGCTGCGTTAAACAGGCGCCCCTCGCTCGCGCAGCTCTACAGTTGCGAACCGCACCCCGCGTGCTGACTGGTAATTACCCCGGGACGTGCGCTGGTGCGAATCCCCTATTCTCCAGTTCCCCTCGTCACAGGAGCCGATGCATGCTGCGCCCAACTTTTCGTCTCGCCGCGGCCATCGTCGCCGCGGCATCACTGATGTGGCCTGCGATCTCCGCCGCCCAGAACGAGCCGCTGCGCGTCGGCTTTCTCACGGTGCGCTCCGGCCCCCTGGCGGCCGGCGGACGCCAGATGGAAGAAGGCATCCAGCTGCTGCTCAAGGAGCGTAACAACACGCTGGCGGGCCGCAAGGTCGAGTTGATCATCGCGGACACCGGGGGCAACCCGGCCGGCGCCAAGAGCAAGACGCAGGAGCTGATCGAGAAGAACAACGTGCAGGTGATCATCGGCCCGCTCGCCACTTTTGAGGCGATCGCGATCGACGACTACATCCTGCAGGCCAAGGTGCCGCTGATCACCCCCACGTCAGCCGCGCAGAACGACCTGGCGCAGCAAAAGAAGAACGACTACGTCATCCATGCCGTCGGCACGGCGGCGCAGCCGACCCATGTGCTGGGACAGTACGCGGCGAAAAAACTCGGGATGAAGCGCGTGGCGATGATCGCCGACGACTTCGCCTACGGCCACGAGGGCGCGGCCGGCTTCTTCAAGGCCTTCGAGGACAACGGCGGCAAGGTCGTCCAAAGGTTGTGGTCGCCGCTGAACGTGGCGGACTACGGCACCTTCATCGCGCAGCTCAAGCCCAATGCGGATGGCGTGTACGCCGGCTTCGCGGGGACCAATGGCCTGAAATTCATCAAGCAATACAAGGAATACCAGCTCAAGCCGACGGTGCTGGGCAACCCGACCGCCGTCGATGAGGGCATTCTCAAGTTGATGGGCGACGAGGCGCTGGGCGTGTATTCGGCGAGCTGGTATTCGGCGGCCATCGATACGCCCGACAACCAGCGCTTCGTCAAGGCGATCCAAGCCGAATACAAGGTGACGCCGGGCTTTTATACGGCCGGCACGTACACGGCCGGCCTGTGGCTGGAAGAAGCGCTCAAGGCCGTCAAGGGACGCTTCGAGGACAAGCCCGCCTTCCTGCGCGCCCTGCACAGCGCCAAGCTGACCAGCGGGCCGATGGGGCCGATCTTTCTCGACGAATATTCCAAGCCGGTGCTGAACATCTACATCCGCAAGGTCGAGCGCAAGGACGGCCAGCTGGTCAACAGCATCATCGAAACCTTCCCGTCGGTCACGCAGTTCTGGAGCTACGACCCCAAGGCCTTCCTGGCAATGCCGGCCTACTCGCGCGAAAGCCCGGTGGCGAAGAACCTCGAGTAAGGGCGGTCAAGGGCGCGTAGCGCCGTAGACAAAATCGTCGAAGGCCGTGACGCTGTCGGCCTTGGTCCATACGCCGACCGCCCCCGGGCCGGTGATGTGCTTGTCCTCGAACTCGATGGCGCGCCGGCCGTCCAATGCCACGGCGATGCGGGCACCGGCGAACTCGACCCGCAGCGAGTGCCATACGCCACGCTCCACGGGGGCATTGACGTACTTCAGCGTCTTGCGCCGGCCACCTTCCACGTAATAGAGCGAGACGTTGCGCTCGAGCGCGTTGGCGCGCGCGACGTAGTAGTTGTCGCCGTCCTTCCAGCGCCAGACGAC
>DATNBX010000057.1:0-27530 GCA_035571795.1 Ramlibacter sp. | reverse complement strand
TACCGCAAAAAGCCTGTCGAATATCAGAGGGGGCTGTTCCCTCCTCCTCCGGGGGAGGGTTAGGGTGGGGGCATCGCAGCTCGTGCCCCCACCCCTGCCCTCCCCCGGAGGGGAGGGAGGAAATACAAACTCAAGGCTTTTTCGGCGCGGTCATTTCGGCCGAAGGCGGCTTGACGCTGGGCGGACTGGCAGCCGTGCCGGATGGTGAATGCGCACCGGAAGTTTCCAGCGGCTTTTGATCCGGCGGGTTGTATGCAAACGGGCCCGGGTCGGTGCACGGCGGCGGCGGCTTCGAAGCCACCGGCGTACCCGAGGCCGCCGGCTGTGCAGAGGCAGCAGCCGCAGCAGCCGGCGCAGCCGCAGCAACCGTCGGAGCAGCTGCGGCAACTGCAGGCGCCGCCTTCTCTTCCTTGAGCGCGGACTTGCCTGACGTCTTGACGTAAGCCGCCGCTACCTTATCCTGCGACTTGCACAGCTGGTAGGCGTCGACCTTGGCTTGCCACGCCGCCTTGGCAGCGGCTTCAGCGGCTTTCGCCTTGGCCGCCTCATCGGGCGCCGGCAGCTTGGCCGAGGCCAGAGCGCAGGCCAGCGCCAGCACACCCGTCACCAGAACCGTTTTCTTCATGGGCTTCTTCTCCTGCGGCTCAAGCCGGCCGCACCGTATTCACGTCCTCGGCCGTCACCACCGGCTGGCTGCGCTGCGCCGGAATCCTGCCGGCCTTGATGTCCTCGTACCAGTACGCATGGTGCTCCTCGGCCCACGCCTCTGAGACATAGCCGTGCCGCATCGCCTTGTACGCACCGCGCATGCCGATAGTGCCCAGGTAGATGTGCAACAGGAACATGGACATCATCAGCACCGCGGCGGTCGCATGCACCATGTGCGCCACCTGCATGGTGCTGCGCTGATAGACCATATCGGGAATCAGCTTGTCCATCACCAGGCCCGAGCCGACCACGATGACGCCCAGCAGCAGCACGCCGAGCCAGAAGATCACCTTTTCGCCCGCGTTGAAACGGTGGGCTGGTGGCGGATGCTGTCCCGCCTTTTCGAACGCGCCGCCGACCCGCAGCAGCCACTTGAAGTCGCCGCTCTGCGGAAATTCATCGCGCACGAAGGTCAGGATCACGACGACGAGCGAAACCGCGAAGACCGGCCCGGCGAAATTGTGCAGCGTCTTCAGCACATAGGTCAGTCCGCCATACAAGGTGGTGCCGATCACCGGCAACAGGATGAACTTGCCAAATGCCATGGTCAGGCCGGAGATCGCCAGGATCGAGAAGGCAATCGCATTGGCCCAGTGGGCCGAGCGCTCGAACGGCGTGAACCGTTCGATCCGGCGCCCGCCGACTTCGGCATCGGCCTGGCCGAGCGGCCCACGCGCGAAGAAGAAGATCGCCAGCGCGCCCAGCGCGATCAGGAACAGCGCGCCCCCGTAGGGCACGATCCAGTCGTTGCGCACTTGCCGCCAGGCTTCGCCGGCCGTGGTCATGCGCGAGCCCGGGTATTGCACCGGCGCCTGGATCAGGATGCCGGCCTCGGGCGCCGTGCTCTTGGGCAAGCTGCTGTAGCCTTCCATCCCCGCGGCGACGCCGCGCCACATTGGCGCGCTGTTGCCCGGCTGGACCTTGTTGCGCGCGGCGTTGTCCTGCTTCAGATAGTTCGGGTCCGAACTCGCATCGGGCTTGACCTCGGGCTTGACGTCGAAAATGTTCTGGCCCTGGATGCCGCCTTGCTGGCCCGGGACCAGATCTTCCATGGATCTGGCGGGAGCGGCCTGGCTGGCGGCGTTTTGGCCCTGCTGGACGGCTTGCCCGGCGGCACCACCGCTGAAGGCCAGCGCCGCCGCCGCGAGCAGGACGCCCGCCAGCAGGTCAGTTGACTTTCGCATAGTCGTTCTGCCCGTTCTGGGTGCGCGTCTTCAGATGCTGTTCCCAGCTGATCCTGTCGCCCGGCTTCCAACCCGGCGCCGCGAACGGCGTCCCCGTACCCTGGAACGCCGCGGCATCCGGCCGCTTGGCGTTGTTGATCGTTTGGGTCTGCTCGGTGCAGGCGGCCAAAGCCGCAGCCAACGTGATGAGGAGCAGGATCTGTTTCATGACTTGGCTCCGCCGGGCTGGCCGGCCTGCTTCGATCCATAGGCCGTGCCCCAACCCCAGACCTCGGCGCCCTTGCCGCGCTTGAGCACGCGGTTGCGGAAGATGTCCGCTATCACATCGCCGTCGCCGCCCAGCAGCGCCTTGGTCGAGCACATCTCGGCGCAGGCCGGCAGCTTGCCTTCGGCCAGGCGGTTGCGCCCATACTTCTCGAACTCGGCTTGCGAGCCGTTGGCTTCGGGGCCGCCGGCGCAGAACGTGCACTTGTCCATCTTGCCGCGCACGCCGAAATGCCCCGAGGCCGGGAACTGCGGCGCGCCGAACGGGCAGGCGTAGCTGCAATAGCCGCAGCCGATGCAGACATCCTTGTCGTGCAGCACCACGCCTTCTTCGCTGCGGTAGAAACAGTTGACCGGGCACACGGCCATGCAAGGCGCGTCCGAACAGTGCATGCACGCCACCGAAATCGAGCGCTCCCCGGGGATGCCGTCGTTCAAGGTGACCACGCGCCGCCGGTTCACGCCCCAGGGCACTTCATGCTCGTTCTTGCAGGCCGTCACGCAGCTGTTGCACTCGATGCAGCGTTCGGCATCACACACGAATTTCATTCTTGCCATCACAGGTCTCCTGTTAGCCCTGTACCCATCACGCCGCCTTCTCGACGTTGCAGATCGTCGTCTTGGTTTCCTGCATCATGGTGACGCTGTCGTAGCCGTAGGTCGTGGCGGTGTTCACCGCCTCGCCGCGCACCACCGGCGCCGCGCCGCCCGGGTAATACGGCAGCATGTCCACGCCCTGCCATCGCCCCGAAAAGTGGAACGGCATCCAGCAGGTGTCGGGGCCCACGCGCTCGGTCACCATGGCCTGCACGTTCAGGCGCGCGCCGGTCGGCGTCACCAGCCAGACGCGCTCGCCGTCGCGGATGCCCCGCGCGGCGGCGGCCTTCGGATTGATTTCGACGAAGGCTTCCTGCTGCAGCTCGGCCAGCCACGGATTGGATCGGGTCTCCTCGCCACCGCCTTCGAACTCGGTCAAACGGCCCGAGGTGAGGATCAGCGGATACTTCTCCGCGACCTTGTCGGTGACGTTCTTCTGCTGCACCGACTTGTACAGCGTGGGCATCCGCCAGAATGCGTTCTTGTCGTCATGCGTCGGATACTTGGCGACCAGGTCGGGCCGGGTGCTGTACAGCGCCTCGCGATGCTGCGGAATCCCGTCCGGGAAGTTCCACACCACCGCCCGCGCCTTGGCGTTGCCGAATACATGGCAGCCGTGATTCTTCATCGTCACGCGGATGATGCCGCCCGACAGGTCGGTCTTCCAGTTCTTGCCCTCGGCGGCCGCCTTCTCCACGTCGGTGAGCTCGTCCCACCAGCCCAGCTTCTTGAGCAGCACGTGGTCGAATTCGGGGTAGCCGGTCTGGATGTCGGCGCCCTTGGAGGCCGACCCGTCCTCGGCCAGCAGGTTGACGCCATTGCGCTCGACGCCGAAGTTCGCGCGGAAGTTGCCGCCGCCGTCCATCACATGCTTGGACGTGTCGTACAGGTTGGGCGAGCCAGGGTGCTTCAGGGCCGGGTTGCCATAGCAGGGCCAGGGCAGGCCGAAGTAGTCGCCCGTCAGGTCATAGCCGGTGGCAGCGTCCTTCACATTGCCCTTGCACTTGAGCGTCTTGACGTCGAACGCCGCCATGTTCTTCATATGCGCTTTCAGCCGCTCCGGGCTCTGGCCGGTGTAGCCGATGCTCCAGCACGACTTGTTGATCTCACGCAGGATGTCGTCGGGCAAGGGTTCGTCCATGCCCTTGACCTTCTGCATCTTGTAGTTCTTGACCAGTTCCTTGCCGAAGCCCAGCTTGTCGGCCAGCTGGTACATGATCATCTGGTCGCTGCGGCTTTCCCACAGCGGCTCGATCACCTTCTCGCGCCATTGCAGCGAGCGGTTGGAAGCCGTGACCGAACCGCTGGTCTCGAACTGGGTGGCCGCCGGCAGCAGGTAAACGGCGCGGTTGGCGTTGAGATCTTCGGGCCGGCCGGGCATCGCCGCCATCGCGGCCGTGGCCGACGGATACGGGTCCACCACCACCAGCAGGTCCAGCTTGTCCATGGCCCGCTTCATTTCCAGGCCGCGCGTCTGCGAGTTGGGCGCATGGCCCCAGAACACCACGCCGCGCAGGTTCGGGTCCTGGTCGATCAGCTCGTTCTTTTCCATCACGCCGTCGATCCAGCGCGACACCGTTATGCCGGGCTTGCTCATCATTCCTACGTTGGCGAAGCGGCCCTTGATCCAGTCGTAGTCGACGTCCCAGACCTTGGCGAAATGGCGCCACGAACCTTCGACGATGCCGTAGTAGCCGGGCAGCGAGTCGGGATTGGGTCCGACGTCGGTCGCGCCCTGCACGTTGTCGTGGCCGCGAAAGATGTTGGCGCCACCGCCGGACACACCGACGTTGCCCAGGGCCAGCTGCACGATGCAGGAGGCGCGCACCATGGCATTGCCGATCGTGTGCTGGGTCTGGCCCATGCACCACACCAGCGTCGACGGCCGGTTCTTGGCCATCATCTCGGCGACCTTGGCCACCTGCGCTTCGGGAACGCCGCAGGCTTCCTCGACCTTGTCCGGCGTCCACTTGGCCATCACGTCCTTCTTCACGTCGTCCATGCCGTAGACGCGGTCGTTGATGTACTTCTGGTCTTCCCAGCCGTTCTTGAAGATGTGGTACAGCACCCCGAACAGGAACGGGATGTCCGAGCCGGAACGGATCCGCACGTATTCGTCCGCCTTGGCCGCTGTGCGGGTGAAACGCGGGTCCACCACGATCATCTTCGTGCCGGTTTCCTTGGCGTGCAGCATGTGCAGCATGCTGACCGGGTGCGCCTCCGCGGCGTTCGACCCGATGTACAACGCGCACTTGCTGTTCTGCATGTCGTTGTACGAATTGGTCATTGCGCCGTAGCCCCAGGTGTTGGCGACGCCGGCCACCGTGGTGGAGTGGCAGATGCGCGCCTGGTGGTCGCAATTGTTGCTGCCCCACAGGCTGACGAACTTGCGCATCAGGTACGACTGCTCGTTGCTGTGCTTGGACGAGCCGATCCAGTACACCGAGTCCGGACCGCTGGCCTTGCGCAGTTCCAGGATCTTCGCGCTGATCTCACTCAGTGCGGTATCCCAGCTGATGCGCTCGTACTTGCCGCTGACCAGCTTCATCGGATAGCGCAGCCGGAATTCGCCGTGGCCATGCTCGCGAATCGCCGCGCCCTTGGCGCAGTGCGCCCCCAGGTTGATCGGCGAATCGAACACCGGCTCCTGGCGCACCCACACGCCGTTCTCGACCACCGCATCGATGGCGCATCCCACCGAACAGTGGCTGCAGACCGTACGCTTGACCTCGATCTTGCCCAGGCCGACGCCCGCTGGCTGGCCATCGGCTGCCTTGGCTTTCTTGATCAGGGTAAGCGATGAAGCGGCGATGCCCACGCCGAGCCCGAGGCCCGAGCGGCGCAGGAACGCGCGGCGGTCCATGGTCGGCAGCGCATGCGAGAGGCCGCGCTGCAGGCTGTGGACGAATGGCGTACGCACGGCAGCCAGGCCGGCGCCCGTTTTCTTGGTCAGCAACATGGGGACTCTCCTAAACGAGAGTGGTCTGGTAATACCGCTTGACGTGTTCGCTGAGCTGGTAGCCGCCGCCGCGCTCGGGCGGGTCTTTGGCTTGAGGCTTCGCGACCGTTTCCTGCACCACGCCGGGCACCAGGCTGGCTGCCGCGGCGACAGCACCCGCGGTTCCCGCCGCTGCAAAAAGATGCCTGCGCGACAGCTTGCGCTTTGTCTCGCTCATGACTATCTCCTACGCTCCCTTGGTGGGAGCTTTCAACGACGTCTTGAATGTAGCCCTATGCGGGTGTATGCATACCCTGGGCAAATACTAAGAACCGAAAGGGATGAATCTCCCTGTGGCTGGGATGCTGCAACGCACAACCACGCCTGTCGCCTTTTGCTCATCCGCTTGTCCGGCGTCATATCGGACACCGGTAGAGCCACGGCAAAATGACTTGATGCTCTCCCTCCCCCGCTTGATCGGAAAAGCGTTGGCGCGGTTCCTGTCGAGGCCGCGGCCGCGCACGCAGGTCGGCACGCCGCCCGATCCGCACAAGCTGCTGCAGTGCCTGCAGCCTTGCGACGTGCTCCTGGTCGAAGGCAGCAGCCGCATCTCGACCGTCATCAAGTACCTGACCCAGTCGACCTGGTCCCATGCAACCCTGTTCGTCGGACCCCAACTGGGCGGCACCGACGAGGACGGTCATCCCTACCTTTTTGTCGAGGCCGATATCGTGAAGGGGGTTTGCAAGCGTTCACTGGCTCATTACCAGAGCTTCCACACACGTATCTGCCGCTCGCGCCATCTCGTCTCGGCGGACCGGGGCAGGATCGTAGCCGAGGTGGTCGCGAAAATCGGCAACCAGTACGACATGAAGAACGTGATCGACCTGGCGCGCTACATGTTCCCGACGCCCCCGGTGCCGCAGCGCTGGCGGCGCAAGCTGATCGCGCTGGGCAGCGGCGATCCGACCCGGGCGATCTGCTCATCCCTGATCGCCGAGGCTTTCCAGAAAGTGGGCTATCCGGTGCTGCCCATCGTGACCCAGGAACTCGCGCCGGACCCGAAGCGCCAACGCGCCCTGGCCCGGGAGATCTTCCATATCCGCCATCACAGCCTGTACGCGCCGCGCGACTTCGACGTTTCGCCGTATTTCGAGATCGTCAAGCCGACACTGGTCGGTGGCTTCGACTACCGGCATATCGAGTGGTCGCAGTCCGGGTACTGAGGGCGCTGCAAAAGGCTCAGTCGAGCATGTCGAAAGCCTGCACCTCGACGCTCATGAAAGCTCGAGTGAAACCGGCCAGCGCAGCGTAAAAGCGCGCCTTCGGATGCGCGGCGATCGCGTCGCACAGCGCCGCCGCCCAGGGCTGCAGGTGGGCGGCGAAGAACTCGCGCTGGCGCGTAAGGTTGGCCACCTCCACGTCATCGCCGGCGATCAGGTAGCGCATCACCTCGCACAGGTAGGCGATATGGTCTTCGGTTTCGGGCATCGATTCGTCGCGCACCAGCCCCAGCGCCGCCAGCTCGGTGCGCAAACGGGCCACCGGTTTCTCGTTCAAAAAGCCGCTCAGGTAATGCGAGCCGAACAGATAGATCTCGGGCTTGCCGACGCCGCCGAACAAGGCATCGTATTCCGCCGCCACGGCCCGGTTGTCCAGGGCCCGCGCCACGGCGACAAGATCGCGCCACGGCTCTTCGAGATAGGCACCGGCCGCGGGTGCTTCCGTCACGGCCACGCGCAGCGCGTCCAGCAGTGGCGGTGTCGCCGGGGCGTAGTACAACTGGGCCAGCAGCCCGTAAACCTCGGCGCGCGCGGTCTCCTCGTCCAGGGCAGAGGAAACCGGGAGACTGGAAGTGTTGGGGTCAGCGCTCATTGAAGTGTTGGGGTCAGAGCCCATTTTCGACCGCCGTCATCGATTTCTGCATGCGCTCTTGTCCTGAATTGGGATCTGACCCGCAAAGCATCAAGAAGGGATCTGCCCCGCAATGTATTAAAGATCCGTAATCTTCACTTCATCCTGGGCCGAGTACATGTCGATCACCCGGCAGTCGCCGCACATCTTCAACCGCTCCAGCGCGGCGCCCTGGAACATCGAGTGGCCGGCCAGCTTGCCGATCATCGCTTCGATCGCCTTCACCGTGCCGAACGGCTTGCCGCAGCGCACGCACGAATAGGGCGGCATTTCGTTGAGCACGCGCGCATGACTGCGCTCGTTCGTGAGCAGCAGCCGCGGCTTGAGCACGATCGCGTCCTCCGGGCAGGTGGTCGCGCACAGGCCGCATTGCACACAGTTTTTCTCGATGAAGCGAAGCTGGGGCAGTTGCAGGTTGTCCTGCAGGGCCGCGGCCGGACAGGCGCTGACGCAGCTCAGGCACAGCGTGCACTTGTCCTTGTCGACCTCAATCGTCCCGAACGGCGCGCCCGCGCCCGGCAGTTCGATTGACGCGGGCCGCTCTGGCGCATGTTCGATCAAGTGGTCCAGCGCCAGCTCCAGCGTGCTGCGCTTTTCCTGGGCCACCGCGAAGCGCGCGGCGACTGGCGGGATGGTTGGCCGCTTGGCCAGCACCAGCTGGAGCTCCTGGTCGAGGTCGGCCATCGTGGCCACCTGCAGCAGGGTGAAGTGGGTGCCGCCGTAGCCCATCCCGTTCAAGATCGCCTGCGCCACGCTCATCTGCTCGCGCAGCGTCTCGCGGTACTGAAGCGCCTCTTCATCGGTGGTGGCAACGACCACTTGTTCGGCGCCATAGGCAATGGCGCTGAGCCACACATCGATGCCCAGGCTGGCGGTGTGCCACAGGGCCACCGGAATCACGTTGGCCGGCACGCCCTGGGCAACGCCCAGCTGGGCCGCGCGGCCGACCTCTTCCACGAGCGCCTGGCCGCGTTCCTGGCTATGCAGCAGCAGCACCGCGCCTTTCCCGCCCGCCTGCGCGTACGTGGAAAGCAGGGTCTTGAATTTGACGCCCTGATCGGCCGCGCGCGGGTACGCGTACGTCAGCGCTCCGGTCGGGCACACCGTCGTGCAGGCGCCGCAGCCCACGCAGAGGTTGGCATTGACCTTGATCTGCTGGCGGGACTTGTCGCTGGCGATCGCCTCGGCCGAGCAGATATCGATGCAGGCATGGCAGCCCACTGTTTCGTTGCGGCTGTGGGCGCAGAGCTTTTGCTTGTACGCGAAGAACCTGGGCTTTTCGAACTCGCCGACCAGCTCGCGCAGCTTGAGCACCGTCGCCAGCAGCTGGGCCGGCTCGCCGGCGCCCGCGGCAGGCGGAAGAAAGAAATAACCCTGCGGGCGCGCATGCTGCAAGAACGCCGGGGCTGCGCGCAGATCCACGATCAGGTCGAACCGTTCGCTGGATGTTTCGGCCTCGCGACTGAAATCGATCGCGCCTGCCGCCTCGCATACCTTGACGCACGCGCGATGCGAGGCGCAGCGGGCCAGGTCGATCTGGTAGTCCAGCCCGATCGCGCCCTCCGGGCAGGCGGCGACGCAGGCATTGCAGCGTGTGCACAGGTCGAGATCGATCGGATTGTCGCGGCTCCATGTCAGCTCGAAGGCGCCCAGCCAGCCTGTAAGGCTTTCGATCCGGCCACCGAGAACAGGGAAACGCCGCTCCTGCGCGCCGCTGCCGCCTTGCGTGAACACAGTCACGTCCAGCACGTCGCCGACGAATCCCGCGATGCGTTCGGCTTGCTCCATCGGGCCGATGACGAGCAGGCGGCCGGCGCTCTTGTAGGCCACGGTCGGTACCGGCTCCGGGTCGGGCAAATGGGCGGCTGCCAGCAAGGCGGCGATCTTGGGCATCGCCCGCGACGCGTCGCGGCTCCAGCCGCCCGTCTCGCGGATATTGACGAACTTGACCGGCGACACCGCGCCCGCGGTTTGCTGGCCGATCTCGCCGAACAGGCGCTGCTCCTGGGTGCAGGCGACGACCACTTGCGCGCCGCCCTGAACGGCCTGCTGGAAGGCGCCGGCTTCGCGCCGGCACAGGCTGGAATGAAGCGGCAGTTGCTCACCCAGTGCCGCGCCCAGGGTCTTTTCCTGGAGCGGCATGGTCTTGTTGCAATCGCAAATCAGGGTCGGCATGTTCGGGAAGCTCAGGTACTTCGGGTACTGCTGGCACCGCCGAAGACTTTGCCACCGTTTGCTCTGTGAGGTTATCCGCAACATCCCTTGCCTGGCGCGCGGCCTCTTCCTGCTTTTCCTCTTCGTCGAAAAGGCCAAGGAAACTGGCGCTGGCGAGCTTGCGTAATACCGCGGGGGCAATCGGCTCGGGCCTGGAGTAGTCGCCCGTGTAGACGTCCAGGCCATCCATCACGTTGTAGCGCGGATCGGTGAACAATTTCTTCATTGCCGCGTTTTTCACCTCGGGCGCCACGCCGCTGGCCGCGAATCTCGAAAAATCGGACTCGGCGGTGAGGGCTTTGACGTCTTCGAGGGTCAAAGGCGGCGCTTCAGCAGAGCGCTCACCGCCGCCCTCTCCCTGAGCGGAAGAGGGAACAACTTCCCTGCTGGCCGCGCTCACGCCGGATTCGTTGCTTCCCGCGCCGGCGGAAGGAGGTTGCGGTACGGGCACGGGTGGCGTCGCGTGCACAGGTTCCGGCTCGATCTCCTTGCCCTGCCTGACCTCGAGCTTGCGCCTGGACCACCGGCCCAGGAAGCCGTCACTCATTGCCGCCTCCGCCGAACTTCTTTTCAGTCGTGACCGAAGCCGGGTTGCCGAAGCGGTCCTGCAAGGGCTTGAAACTTTCGGGGCGCTTGCGCTTCTTGGGTTCGATCACGACGTGCTCGTCGGCAAAAGCGCGCATCCAGGCGATCACATGTGGCGGAGCCGGCACCTGCTCCACCGTTTCCTGGGCGTCCAGCCAGCGGCCGGCGTCGTTATAGCTCAGGGACACCATGGCCGGCCGAGGAATCGGCTCATCGCTCAGACTCGCTTCCTCTTCCATGCGCCACAAGACGAACCAGCACGGGGCCGGTGTCGTGGCGTTGAGGAAATAGCCCTCTGCGTCGTCGCGAAACAGCTCGACGGTCAGGCCCGGGTGCAGCCAGCGCTCTTCGTCTTCGGTCTTGAGCAACAGCCGCGGCTCGCTGCCGAACGTGCTTTCGTTCGGGACGACGTCGTGCAATACCCAGCGCCAAGGTTGCCAGCGGTTATCGATTCGCTCGCGGCGCATGATCACGGCAACCTCGATGCTGGGACGTTCACTCATGCCAGGGCCCCAGGGCGGTCAGTACGCCCAGAACGGACCGTTCCCGCCCGGCGTCGAGGCCCCCGATATCCCGACGAATACCTGGCGGCCGAAGAAGAACGGCAAGCCCCAGTCGAAGCCTCCGAGCTGGCCGATGTCTCCGCCGAGGTTGGCCGCCACCGCGGTGCGGCTGATCGACTGGACGCTTTCGACGCTGAAGTTCACCGTGCCCGAAACGCCGGTCGCCGACCGGTTGACGGCGGAAAGGGCCAACGGGTTGGGCGGACAAAAGAAGCCGGCGCACAACGGGATGGTGGCGTCATCGAAAAATATCCCGTTCGATCCGCTGTCGATGAAGCTGGAACCGAAGGTGGTGCCCTTGTAGACGGTCGTGAATTCCCCGCGGCTGTCGGCCGCGAAGACCGTCGCCGTCCCGAGCTGGTTGTTCGACCGCGTCCCGATGCCGAATATCAGCGTCCCGGACAAACTCTCCACGCCACCCAATGGAACAGGAGGCAGTACCAGCGCGACTCCGTTGTTGTCGACAGCGAAAGCGCGAACCGGGTTGGACACCTGCGAGGCCAGGGGCAAGGCGGTCGACGTGCAGCCACTGGCCGCGCACCCGAAGTAAACCGCCGGTGCCGCGCTGTTGGCGCAACCCGGGCAATCCTGGTCGAACACGCCGATACCCAGGATTCCATTGGCGCCCAGATCGGTCCCGAAGTTGGCGCCGGTGACGCTGCAGCCCCGTGGCACAGTGGCAAATATGGCCGCCGGATCTCCCACCACCTGGATCGGCAGGTTCGCCGCGGTTTCGCCCGCGAGCTTGACGTCCGCGCGCCGTACCGAACCCCAGACAAATCCGCTCGCAAAATGGCCGCATTCGCCGACCTGCAATCCGGCGGCGTTGGTCACGGCCGGCAGCGCCAGTGCCGGATTGACGGCGGGCGCCACCAGTCGCAGACCGAACGACCCGGTGTCGACCAGTACATGGTCCACGGTCCGGCAATCCGTCGTTCCGGGAGCGCACACCGTCACGGTGACAAACGGCGAATTGATCGAGCTCCCGTCGGGCCCGCGGTCGACGGTGATTGCCAGCGTGTTCGCCGCCGCCGGCGCAGGCGCTGGAGCAGGCGCGGGCGCCGGCGCCGGCGCGTCGCCCGAGCCGCCGCCCCCGCAGCCGGCGAGGACGGCCGCCAGCAGCAAGTCAAGGAAGAACAACAGGCGGGCCGGCCGTGCAGCGGACAGGGCGCCGCTCATTTGATATCGCCCGGTTTGAAGCCGGCCGGCAGCTTCGCCGGCAGCCAGGCGTGGCCATCGAAGGCGCCCATGTGGCCTCGCGAAACGATCACGAGGCCGGGCTGGTTCACTACAAGGTGCCGCCCGCCCCTGCGCGCGTTGCCGGCATGCGCGACCATGGTATCGAAGTGGGTGCCGAGAATTTCCTTCAGGTCCGGCAGATACGGCCCCGACCAGGACACCGCGAATACGGTGCCCCCGGCGTCCACGTATTCATGAACGACGGTCCCGGACTCCAGCTTCTTCTCGACCTGCGTATAGGTTTCCAGTCCGGTCGACCCGGACTGGTTTTGCGCTGAGAGCATGCGCGGCCCCAGGTTGGCCGGCGAACTTCCCAAGCCCGCCCACCCGCAGTTCATCGTGATTGCCAACAACGCCGCGACCAGTGCCTTCATGCCTGTCCTTCCCTTCGCGTTCAGTGTTCTTGGATCAGGTGTCCTTGGATATCTTAATGCTCGGGAACTTGGACGAGAAGTCCTTGGCCTTGCCGGCGATCTTGATCGCCATCTGCCGCGCTACGCCCTTGTAGATGGCCGCCAGCTCGCCGTCCGGGTCGGCCACCACGGTCGGCTTGCCGCCATCGGCCTGCTGGCGGATCTTGATGTCCAGCGGCAGTGCGCCCAGGTAATCCATGCCGTACTCGGCTGCCATGCGCTTGCCGCCCCCCTCGCCGAAAATATGCTCGGCGTGGCCGCAGTTGCTGCAGACATGCACTGCCATGTTCTCGACGATGCCCAGGATCGGCACGCCAACTTTCTCGAACATCTTGATGCCCTTTTTTGCGTCGAGCAACGCAATGTCCTGCGGTGTCGTGACGATCACGGCGCCCGTCAAAGGCACCCGCTGCGACAAGGTCAGCTGGATGTCGCCCGTGCCGGGCGGCAGATCGACGACCAGGTAATCGAGGTCGGCCCAGTTGGTCTGGCGCAGCAGCTGCTCCAGTGCCTGGGTGACCATCGGCCCGCGCCAGATCATGGCTTCGTCCTGCGCCACCAGGAAGCCGATCGACATGACCTGCACGCCGTAGTTTTCCAGCGGCTCCATGGTCTTGCCATCGGCCGATTGCGGACGGCCGTCGATGCCCATCATCATGGGCTGGCTGGGGCCGTAGATGTCGGCATCGAGCAGGCCGACCGCGGCGCCTTCCGCCGCCAGCGCCAGCGCCAGATTGACCGCCGTCGTGCTCTTGCCAACCCCGCCCTTGCCGGACGCCACCGCGATGATGTTCTTGACTTTCGGCAACAGCGCCACGCCGCGCTGGGCCGCGTGCGCGACCACCCGGCTGGTGACATTGACCGACACGTTGCCGACCCCCGGCACGCCCCTGGCCGCCGCGATCAGCGCCGTGCGCAGCGCCGGGATCTGGCTGCGGGCCGGATAGCCCAGTTCCACGTCGAAGGAAACCTGGCCGTCATTGACCTGCAGGTTCTTGAGCGCCTTGGTGCTAACGAAGTCCTTGCCGGTGTTCGGGTCGGTGATGGCCGAGAGGGCCTGGAGTAACTGGTCTTGGGTAGCCATGGTTTTGTGCGTTGTCCTGTACGTCGTGCAGTGTAACGACCCGGTGCAAGACCCTACGGCCACATCCCCGGGGAGAACGGCACCTCGCCGCGCACCGGCAAGCGACAGTTGTTACAGCGCAGCTAAAATCGCCGGTCCCCTCCGGAAAATCCTCGATGTCCCCCACGCGCAAGCTCTTCGTCACTACCGCTCTGCCGTACGCCAACGGCAAGTTCCACATCGGCCACATCATGGAATACATCCAGGCCGACATCTGGGTGCGGTTCCAGCGCATGCAGGGGCACATGGTGCATTTCGTCGGCGCCGACGACGCGCACGGCGCGCCGATCATGATCGCGGCGGAAAAAGCCGGCAAGTCACCGCACGAATTCGTCGCCGGGATCGCGGCCGGGCGCCAGGAGTACCTCGATGGCTTCCACATCCGCTTCGACAACTGGCACTCCACGGACAGCCCCGAGAACGCCGAACTGGCCCGCGCCATCTACCAGCGCCTGAAGGCCGGCGGCATGATCGCTACCCGCACCATCGAGCAGTTCTACGACCCGGTCAAGGGCATGTTCCTGCCCGATCGCTACATCAAGGGCGAATGTCCCACCTGCCACTCGAAGGACCAGTACGGCGACGCTTGCGAGGTGTGCAGCAGCGTGTATGCACCCACCGACCTGATCGAGCCGTATTCGACGCTCACCGGCGCCAAGCCCGAGCTGCGCAGCTCGGAGCATTTCTTCTTCAGGCTGTCGGACTCTAAGGTGGTGGACTACCTGAAGAACTGGACGCAAGACGGCAAACTGCAGCCCGAGATGGCCAAGAAGGCCAGCGAGTGGTTCGAGGCCGGCATGAACGACTGGGACATCAGCCGCGACGCGCCCTACTTCGGGATCGAGATTCCGGATGAGCCAGGCAAATACTTCTACGTGTGGCTGGACGCGCCGATCGGCTACCTGGCCAGCCTGAAGAATCACTTCGACAAGGGGCAGGCCCGCAACCACTGGCATCCGCCTTCGCGCACCAATGCCAGCTTCGATGACTTCATGGCCGATCCGGCGGTGGAGCAGGTGCATTTCATCGGCAAGGACATCGTCTATTTCCACACGCTGTTCTGGCCGGCGATGCTGGAGTTTTCCGGCCGCAAGACACCCAGCCAGGTCAACGTCCACGGCTTCATCACCGTCAGCGGCGAGAAGATGAGCAAGAGCCGGGGCACCGGCATCGATCCGCTGAAGTACCTGTCGCTGGGCATGAATCCGGAATGGCTGCGCTACTACATCGCCGCCAAACTCAACGGCAAGGTGGAGGATGTCGACTTCAACCCGGACGATTTCGTCGCGCGCGTCAATGCGGACCTGATCGGCAAGTACGTGAACATCGCCAGCCGCGCCGTCAAATTCCTGGATGGCGGCCAGCTGGTGGGAAGCCAGGTCGAACGGCTCGAACCGGCCGGCCTGGTGGACCGCGTCCGGGTCTTGTACGAAGCGCGCGAATTCGGCAAGGCGCTGCGCGAAATCATGGCCTTCGCCGACGAGGTGAACCTGCGCTTTGACGGCGCGGCACCCTGGAAGCTGGTCAAGGACGGCAAGCGCGGCGAAGCTGCGCAAGTCTGCTCGGAATGCATCGAGATGTTCAAGGTGCTCACCGCCTGCCTCAAGCCGGTGCTACCCGAGCTCGCAATGCACGCCGAGGCCTTCCTGAAATGCCCGCCGCTCGATTGGAGCAATGCCGCCTTGCCGCTGGGTGCCGGCCATCGGGTGGGCGAATACAAGCACCTGATGCAGCGCGTCGACGTGAAACTGATAGACGCATTGCTGGAGCTGCCGGCGGATGTGTCCGCAGCTGCGCCCTCTTCCGGCGAGGCAGGAAGCGCTTTGCCGGGCGGCGAGGCCATCGCGCCCACCATCACGATCGACGATTTCGCCAAGGTCGATCTGCGCATTGCCAGGATCGTCGATTGCCAGCGCGTCGAGGGGTCGACCAAGTTGCTGCGGCTGACGGTCGACGCCGGCGAAAGCAAGCCGCGAAATGTGTTCGCCGGCATTGCTGCCGCCTACCAGCCGGCCGAGTTGATCGGCAAGCTGACGGTGGTGGCGGCCAATCTGGCGCCGCGGAAGATGAAGTTCGGCATCAGCGAAGGCATGGTGCTGGCCGCCAGCCACGCCGACGAGAAGGCGCAGCCGGGCATCTACATCCTCAACCCATGGCCCGGCGCGCAGCCGGGCATGCGATTGCGGTAGTTGTTTTCAGCCGCGTCGCTTTACACCCGCGACACCGCGGGCTTACACCTCATCGGTACCATCTGTCGATCTCCAAAGGACGACGGATGTCTCGCAGTACCTCATCTCCCGTTCCTGGCGCACTGCGTTGGGTCCTCGCCATCGCGACGGCCTGCGCGCTGGCCGGTTGCGCCGTCGTCACGGTCGCCGGCGCGGCGGTCGGCGTCGCAGCCACAGGAGTCGGGCTCGCAGCTGATGCGACGGTCGGCACCGTGCGCCTGACCGGCAAGGCGGTCGGTGCGGTGCTGCCGGGCGATTGAAGCTAGCGGCGGCGCCGTACCGCGCTGAGGATGCCGCGCAGGATCTCCAGCGGCGGCGGCGGACAGCCCGGCACCGTCACATCCACCGGCAGCACATTGGCCACGGCGCCGCAGCTGGCGTAGCTCTCGCCGAAGATGCCGCCGGTGCAGCCGCAGTCCCCGATTGCCACCACCAGCCGGGGTTCGGGCGTCGCGTCGTAGGTGCGCCGCAGCGCCGCCTCCATGTTGCGCGAAACCGGGCCGGTCACGAGCAGCATGTCCGCATGGCGCGGGCTGGCGACAAACTTGATGCCCAGGCCTTCCAGGTTGTAGTAGGGGTTGTTCAGGGCGTTGATCTCAAGCTCGCAGCCGTTGCACGAGCCCGCGTCCACTTCGCGGATGGCCAGCGCCTGGCCCAAGATGGCGAGGATGTCCTTGTGGATGCGCTCCACCGCCTGCGCGTCTTCGCCGGACGCGAACGGCGGCGCCTCGGTGCGGATGCCCGCGCGCGCGATCTGTCGGACGATCTTCCACATATCAATTAGAGATCTTGTCCCGAGTAGCTGAGGTTGAACGATTTGTTGATCAGCGGGAAGTCCGGCACGATGTTGCCGATCACCGCGTGTTCGAGCGCCGGCCAGTTCTGCCACGATGGATCGTGGCAATGGCAGCGCCGGATGCCGGCATCGCTCGCCAACTCCAGCGCCACGAAGACCTCGCCGCGCCAGCCCTCGATCCAGCCCGCGCCCATGGCGGGCTCGCGCGGCACCTCGACGGCGGCACGCACCTGGCCGCCCGGCAGCTTGTCGCATAGCGCGCGCAACAGGCGCAGCGACTCGAATGTTTCCTGGAAACGCACGGCTACGCGCGCAGCCACGTCGCCGTTCTGGTGAACGGCGATGTTGACGCCCAGGCTGTCGTACGGCGCCCAGGGCTGGTCGCAGCGAAGGTCCGCGCGCTGGCCGCTGGCCCGCCCCGCCAGGCCGGTGAGGCCCAGTTGCGCCGCCAACGGTGGAGCGACTATGCCGGTGGTGGCGAATCGATCCTGCAGCCCGGCATGCGATTCGTAGATGGTTGCCAGAGCGCCCACTTCGGCTTCGATGGCGTCGCATTGATGCTGGATGCGCTGGCGCATGGCCGCGTCCAGGTCGACCGCGACGCCGCCGGGCACGACACAGTCCATCATCAGGCGGTGGCCGAAGGCCAGCTGCGACAGGCGCAGCCAGTCTTCGCGTAGCCGTGAGAATTGGGCCAGCCCGAACGAAAGGGCCGCGTCGTTGCCCAGCGCGCCGAGGTCGCCCAGGTGATTGGCCACCCGCTCGCGCTCGAGCATCAGGGCACGCAGCCATTGCGCGTGTTGCGGCACAGCGCAATCGGCCGCCGATTCGAGCGCCATGCAGTAAGCCCAGGCGAACGCCACCGTGGAGTCGCCCGAAACCCGCCCCGCCAGCTTGTGGCCTTCCAGTGGCGCGAGCTGCGTGAAGCGCTGCTCGATTCCCTTGTGCGTGTAGCCCAGGCGCTGCTCCAGCCGCAGCACCTTTTCGCCGACCACGGAGAACCGGAAGTGCCCCGGCTCGATGATGCCCGCGTGCACCGGCCCGACCGGAATCTCGTGCACGCCGTCGCCCTCGACCCGCACGAACGCATAGTCTTGCAGCGGCCGCGGGCTCATCGAGCCCACGGCCGCCGTCGCGTTGCGGCGCAGCGGCAGATACCCCTCGGGCCAAGCTCCGTGATTCGGCCACGGCCGGGTATCTTCGTGGCCGGTTGCCGCGATGCCCAGCAGATCGGCCGCGGCGCGTTGCATACGGCCGGCGAACGGGAAAATGCCGGCGAGATCGGGATAGCCGATCCGCTCGTCGCCCATCGGCAGATCCAGCCAGACCAGGCCCTCCTTGACTGCATAGGCGGCACAGACCGCCAACGCGGCGTCGGCACCGCCCGAGCGGTCGCAGCCCCACAGTGCCACCAGCCGGCCACCGGACTGCGCCACGGTGCGCGCCGCCACGATCCATTGGGTCGCATCGACGCCCGCGCGCCACAGCGGCAGCGGCGCCGGCAGGCGCTTCAGGTCGAGGTTCAATTCCGCCAATGTCATCGCAGCTAGTTCCCCAGCATCCGCGCCGCCTGGCGGTACCACATATCAAGGTACGTCGGAATATAAAGACCGAGCATCAGGGCGAGCCCCAGGTGCAGGAACACCGGAATCAGTGCCGGCGGATGCGCCAGCGGCTTGACGGTCGTGTCGCCAAAGACCATCGGCTGGACCCGGCTGAACACGGTCGCGAACGCAACGCCCAGAGCCACCAGCAGGAACGGCGTCGCCCAGGGCTGCTCGCGCATGGCGGTGGTCACGATCAGGAACTCGCTGGCGAAGACGCCGAACGGCGGCATGCCCAGGATGGCCAGCGATCCCAGCATCAAGCCCCACGCGACCGTCGGACTGACCTTGAGCAGCCCGCGGATCTCGTCCATCAGCTGGGTGCCGGCCTTTTGCGCGGCGTGGCCGACCGCGAAGAAGATCGCCGACTTGACCAGCGAATGCACCGTCATGTGCAACAGGCCGGCGAAATTGGCAATTGGCCCGCCCATGCCGAAGGCGAACGTCATCAGCCCCATGTGCTCGATCGACGAGTACGCGAACATGCGCTTGACGTCCTTCTGCCGGATCAGCAGGAACACCGACGCCACCACCGACACCAGGCCGAAGCCCATCATCAAGTTGCCCGCGAGATGGCTTTGCAACGCACCGTCGGTGAGCACCTTGCAGCGCAGCACCGCATACAGGGCGACGTTCAGCAGCAGCCCCGACAGCACGGCGGACACCGGCGTCGGGCCTTCCGCATGGGCGTCGGGCAGCCAGTTGTGCACCGGCACCAGGCCCACCTTCGTGCCGTATCCGATGAACAGGAACGCAAAGGCCAGCGTCATGATGTTCGGATCCAGCCCGACCTTCACCGCGTCCAGGTGCGTCCACAGCAAGGCCCCGCCCTCGGAGCCAAGGACTTTCTCCGCCGCCATGTACAGCAGCACGGTGCCGAACAGGGCCTGCGCGATACCCACGCCGCAGAGGATGAAGTATTTCCATGCCGCTTCGAGGCTGGCCGCGGTGCGGTAGACGCTGACCAGCAGCACGGTGGTCAGCGTGGCCGCTTCCATCGCGACCCACAGGATGCCCATGTTGTTGGTCGTGAGCGCCAGCAGCATGGTGAAGCTGAACATCTGGTACATGCTGTGGTACAGGCGCAGGCGATTGGGCGTCATCTTCCCGTGGTCGCGCTCCACCCGCATGTACGGCCGCGAGAAGATCGCCGTGGTCAGGCCGACAAACGCAGTCAGCGTCACCAGGAACACGTTGAGCGGATCGATGAAGAATTCCTCGTTGAACGCGAACATCGGCCCGCTCGAGATTACCCGGGCCGTGAGCGCGCAGGCCGCCAGGAAAGTTCCAAAGCTGAACGCCACGTTGACGTCCCGCGCGACGTCGCGGTGGCCGACCAGCGCCAGCACGATGCCGCCCGCCAGCGGGCAACCCAGGACCAGGAACAGGACGTCGATCTCCATCATTGGTCTTTGAGCTTTTCCAGGTGGCGGATGTCCAGGCTGTCGAACTGTTCGCGAATCTGGAACATGAACACGCCCAGGATGAGTACGCCGATCAGCACGTCCAGCGCGATGCCCAGCTCGACCACCATCGGCATGCCGTAGGTGGCGGAGGTGGCCGCGAAGAACAGGCCGTTTTCCATCGCCAGGAAGCCGATCACCTGCGGCACCGCCTTGGCCCGGGTGATCATCATCAGGAACGACAGCAGCACGCAGCCCAGTGCGATTCCCAGCGTGCCGCGCGCCAGCGAAGTCGAAAGCAGCGCGATCGGCGTGGCCAGGTTGAACGCGAAGATCACCACCCCGATGCCGATCAGCATGGTGGTCGGGATGTTGATCAGGGTCTCCACGTCCCAGCGGATCTTCAGGCGGTCGATGATCCGGTGCAGCAGGAACGGGATCAGCACCACCTTGAGCACAAAAGTCAGCGCGGCCGACAGGTACAGGTGCGGCTGAAGCGTGACGTATCCCACCACCACGGTGGACACCACCAGGGTCAGGCCCTGCAGCGTGAACAGGTTGATGAGCGAGAGAATCCGGCGCTGCGAGATCATCGCGAACGCCAGCATCAGCAGCAGCGCGCCGAGCAGATTCACGAACTGGGCAAGGATTTGAGTCATACCGCGAGCAGGATGTGAACCAGCATGCCGATCACGGCCAGCAGGAAGGCGCCCGCCAGGAATTCGGGCACGCGGAAGATGCGCATCTTGGCGGCCAGCGTCTCCAGCACGGCCATCGCGATGCCGCCAAGCGCGAGTTTGCCCACCAGCGCAGGCAATGCCAGCAGCAACTCCAGCGGCGCCTGGGCCTCGGCCACCCCCCAGGGAAAGAACAGGGCCAGGCCGATGCAGGAGTAGGCGAACAGCTTCAGGCTGGCCGCCCACTCGATCAGCGCGAGATGGCGCCCGGAGTATTCCAGGATCAGCGCCTCGTGGATCATGGTCAGTTCCAGGTGCGTTGCCGGATTGTCGATGGGCACCCGGGCGTTCTCGGCCAGCGAGACCATGACGAATGCGACGCCCGCAAAGGCGAGGGCCGGATAGATCGCCAGTTCGCGGTGCGCCAGGGTTTCCACGATGGTTGCCAGCGAGGTGGACTTGGAAATCAGCGAGGCGGAGAACAGCACCATCAACAGCGCCGGCTCGGCCAGGAAGCCGATCAGCATTTCGCGGCGCGAACCCATCGAACCGAAGGAAGTCCCGATGTCCATCGCAGCCAGCGATATGAACACGCGCGCCAGCGCGAACAGGCCGACCAGCGCGATCGCGTCGGCCGCCGGCGCGAGCGGCAGGTCGGTCGACAGCGTCGGGACGATCGAGCTGGCCAGCGCCATGCAGCCGAACACGATGTAGGGCACGGCGCGAAACAGCGGCGACGCATGGTCGGCCACCACCGAGTCCTTGTTGAACAATTTGTGCAGCAGGCGATAGGGCTGCAACAAGCCGGGCGCGGACTTGTTCTGCAGCCAGGCGCGCCACTGGTTGACCCAGCCCGTCAGCAGCGGAGCGAGGGCCAGCGCCACGATGATCTCCAGCGCCTGCGAAATGACACCGGAAACCGTCATCTTTTCACCACCAGCAGCATCGCGATCAGCGTCACGAAGCTATAGAGCAGGTAGACGGAAATGCGGCCCTGCTGCAGCAGGCCCACGAGCCGGGAGATTCGGGTGGCTGCTGCCGCCAACGGCAGGTAGATCCAGCCCCAGAAGTGGTCCTCGACCACCACGCGGTAGCGCGGGGCACTGTCGAAAGGCGTGGGCAGTTCGCGCCGCATCACGAAGAACGGCTCGAAGATCTGCCGGATCGGCTGGCCGAAACCTTCCGCCGTGTCCTGCATGCGGGCGGTCTGCCAGGGGAAGCCGCAGTCCCACGCCGGCGAGCGGCGCAGCCGGCCGTGATAGAAGCGGCGCACCATGAAAAAGGCGACCCAGCAACCGGCGGCGACGCCGATCAGGAAAATGACCGGGCCGTAGCTGGCCCGCTCGACGCTGATGGGCGCCAGCAGCCAGCCGCTGGCGGCCACGGTCCGTCCGAGGCCGGCCGCGATCAATTGCTGCGTGACCGGATCGATCAGTTGGATGAACTGCACCGGCAGCAGGCCGAGCACCACGCAACCGAGCACCAGCCACAACATGCCGACGCGCTCCCAGGAGCCGGCATCGTGCGCCTGCGCCAGTTTTTCCTCGCGCGGCTGGCCCAGGAAGATGACCCCGAAGAACTTCACCATGGTGTAGCCGGCCAGCGCCGCCACCAGCGCGACCACCGCGGCAGCCGCCGGGATCAGCATGTTCAGCAGCGCGTCCGGCAGGCCCGGCGTGAACAGGAAGCTTTGCAGCAGCAGCCACTCCGACACGAAGCCGGCCAGGGGCGGCAGCCCGGCGCTGGTCAGCACGCCCACCAGGGTGACCCACGCGACCCAGGGCATGTAGCGGATCAGCCCCCCCAACTTGCCCAGGCTGCGCTCGGCGGTGGCATGCAGAACGCAGCCGGTGCACAGGAACAGCAGGCTCTTGAAGAACGCATGGCCGGCGACGTGGTAGAGGGTGGCCGTCAGGGCCAGCGCCGCCAGCGCCTTCATGCCGTACGCCGAAAAGATCAGGGTCAATCCGATGCTGGCGAACAGCAGGCCGATGTTCTCGATCGAGGAATAGGCCAGCAGCCGCTTCATGTCGACCTGCACCGCGGCGAAAACGACCCCGAACAGCGCCGTGACCAGTCCCAGCGCCAAGAGCAGCCCGCCCCACCACCAGAACTGGGTGTGCAGCAGGTCGAACGAAACGCGCAGCATGGCGTAGACCGCCGTCTTGAGCATCACGCCGCTCATCAGCGCGGACACCGGCGACGGCGCCGCCGGATGCGCCTCGGGCAGCCAGACGTGCAGCGGCACCAGGCCGGCCTTCGCGCCGAACCCCAGCAGGGCCAGCAGGAAGGCGATCGAGCCCCAGAACGGCGACAGGTGCTGCGCGCGCATGTTGGCGAAGGTGTAGTCGCCGGTGTTGGCCTGCAACACGCCGAAGCAAAGCAGGATGGAGATGGCCCCGATATGCGCCATCGTCAGGTACAGGTAGCCGGCGTGGCGAACTTCGGCGACCCGGTGATTCGCGGTCACGAGGAAATACGAGGACAGCGCCATCGTTTCCCACATCACCATGAAGGCGTAGGCGTCGTCGGCCAGCACCACCAGCACCATGCTGGCGAGAAACAAGTGGTATTCCAGGCACATCAGCCCGGGGGGCGTGCCCTCGGCCTTGCGGAAGTATCCGGCGGCGAAGGTCGAAATACCGGCCGACACCGCGCCGATCACCATCAGGAAGAACGCCGACAGGCTGTCCAGCCGCATGTGGAAATGCAGATTGGGCAGCCCCACCGGCAGCACGGCCACCTCGGCGCCGTTGAAGACGGCAACGAGCGCCAGGCCGAACAGCAACAGGCCGAGCGCTCCGCCTGCCGGGAACAGCACGCGCGAGACAAAGGTGAAGCGGCGCAGCGCCAGCACGCCGGCCAGACCGATCAGCAGCCAGCCGCCCACGACTGCCACCAGCATCCAGTCCAGCCGCAGCCAGTGCGCCACATCCGTCATTTCGGTCAATCCGTCGTTCCAGTGTTACTGCCATCCGGTGATGAACGTATGCTAATACCATTCGCACCACGTTCCCGCTGACGGATGTCAAGCACATTCCCGGGTGCCCTCAGGCAAGCGGAAGTAAAATCGCGGGGAAGGAAAACCGTCTATGTCGATTCTCGTGAAGATCTTCCGCCGCCCCGACTACAACTCGGACGCCACCCAACTCATCGAACAGCTCAAGGCGGACAAGCCCGACCTGGATGCACGGCAGCGCGCCGGCATGGCCATCTTCTGGGACAAGCACGTGGACCGCGAAGCCTGGAGCGAATGGCGCGAAGCCCAGGTACCGCAAAAACCCTACGTGTACCAGACCGAATCGAAATGACCCAGGCGGGCGAGGCGACGCTGCCGGAGCCCCCGGCACCCGAGCTGCTGCCCGGCATGCCCGACGTGGTGGACCAGGTGGCGCTGGCGCGCCTGTATGGCGAACCTTTGTTCGCCCTGCCCACCGACCTGTACATCCCGCCCGATGCGCTGGAGGTTTTTCTCGAGGCGTTCGAAGGCCCGCTGGACCTGCTGCTGTACCTGATCCGCAAACAGAATTTCAACATCCTGGACATCCCGATGGCGGGTGTCACGCGCCAATACCTGGCTTATGTCGAAGAGATCCGCGGCCGCAACCTGGAGCTGGCGGCCGAATACCTGCTGATGGCGGCGATGTTGATCGAGATCAAGTCCCGCATGCTGCTGCCGCCGCGAAAGACGGCCGAAGGCCAGGAGCCGGAAGATCCCCGCGCCGAGCTGGTGCGCCGCCTGCTCGAATACGAGCAGATGAAGGCCGCGGCATTCCGCCTGAACGAAGTTCCCCAGATCGGCCGCGACATCCTGCGCGCCCAAGTCTATATCGAGCAGGCGCTGCAGCCCCGCTTTCCCGACGTCAACGTGGCCGACCTCCAGGAAGCCTGGCGCGACATCGTCAAGCGGGCCAGGCTGGTGCAGCATCACAAGATCACGCGCGAAGAGCTCTCGGTGCGCGAGCACATGAGCATCGTGCTGCGCCGCCTGCAGGGCCGCAAGTTCGTGGAATTCGAGCAGCTGTTCGATCCGGCGCGCGGCATTCCGCTGCTGATCGTCACCTTCATCGCGTTGCTGGAGCTGGCCAAGGAAGCTCTCATTGACGTGACCCAGGCCGAGGCCTTCGCCCCGATCTACGTACGGCTGGCGTACCAGTCTTCCTGAATTTTCGGCCTGCTACGGGCCCTAGACCACCATGACATCTGATTCCCGGGACTTCGACGTGCTGATCGTCGGCAGCGGCCTGGCCGGCCTGGCGGCGGCGCTGCATCTTGCGCCTACCCACCGCGTGGCGGTGCTCACCAAGCGATCGATGAGCGACGGCTCCAGCGGTCAGGCCCAGGGCGGCATTGCCGCCGTGATGGGTGAGGACGACAGCTTCTCCTCCCACGTGGACGACACCCTGGTGGCCGGCGCCGGCCTGTCGGACCTGGCCGCCACGCGCTTCGTGGTCGAGCACGCGCCCGAATGCATCGCCTGGCTGCGCCAGCTGGGCGTGCCGTTCTCGCAGGAAGCCGGCCAGCTGCACCTGACGCGCGAGGGCGGCCACAGCGCGCGGCGCATCGTGCACGCGACCGACGCCACCGGCGCGGCGGTGCAGAACACGCTGATCGAACAGGTACGCCGCACGCCCAACATCACGCTGTTCGAGCAGCACACGCTGGTGGACCTGGTCACCAGCCGCAAGCTCGGCTTGCCGCCGGGCGACGGCGCCTCGGGCCGCTGCCTTGGCCTGTATGCGCTGGACCAGGCCACCGACGAAGTCCTTGCCTTCCGCGCGCCGCAGACCATCCTGGCCACGGGCGGGGCCGGCAAGGTCTACCTGTACACCACCAACCCCGACACCGCGACCGGGGACGGGATCGCCGCGGCCTGGCGCGCGGGCTGCCGCGTCACGAACATGGAGTTCATCCAGTTCCACCCGACCTGCCTGTACCACCCGCACGTCAAGTCGTTCCTCATTTCCGAGGCCGTGCGCGGCGAGGGCGGGCGGCTGTTGCTGCCGCAGTCGGCCGGCGGCACCCGGTTCATGCCGCAGCACGATCCGCGCGCCGAGCTGGCGCCGCGCGACGTCGTGGCGCGCGCGATCGACTTCGAGATGAAAAAGCACGGCCTGGACTGCGTCTACCTGGACATTTCGCATCAGCCGCCGGCCTTCGTAAAGGAGCACTTTCCGAATATCTATGCGCGCTGCCTGGAGCTGGGGATAGACATCACCCGCCAGCCGATTCCCGTGGTGCCCGCGGCGCATTACACCTGCGGCGGCGTCTACACCGACTTGGCCGGCCGAACCGACCTGGACGGCCTGCACGCGGTCGGCGAGATCGCCTACACGGGGCTGCACGGCGCCAATCGCTTGGCCAGCAATTCGCTGCTGGAATGCATGGTGTTCGCCCGCGCCGCCGCGCAGGAAATCATCGCCAAACCTTTGCCGGCACCGCCTAGCCTGCCGGGCTGGGACGAGAGCCGCGTGACAGACGCCGACGAAGCCGTGGTGATCTCGCACAACTGGGACGAACTGCGCCGCTTCATGTGGGACTATGTGGGCATAGTGCGGACCAACAAGCGGCTGGAGCGCGCGGCCCACCGCATCCGCATGCTGCAGGATGAAATCCAGGAGTTCTACGCCAACTTCCACGTCACGCGCGACCTGCTGGAGTTGCGCAACCTGGTCACGGTGGCCGACCTGATCGTCCGGTCGGCGCGGGCGCGCCACGAGAGCCGCGGCCTGCATTTCAGCCGCGACTATCCGCAGCCGGCCCCCAACACGAAGCCGACGATCCTGGTTCCCTGACGCGCCTCAGGCGGCGCCGATATTGGGCACCAGCGAACCGGCCGGCTGGCCGGCCTTGAGCGCCGCTGTGAACGCCAGCATCCGGTCGATCGGAACGCGCGCCCGCTGCCCCAGCGCCGGATCGACGTGGATCTCGTTGGCGCCGGTTTCCAGCACCTGGGCCAGCCCCGCCAGGCCGTTCATGGCCATCCAGGGGCAGTGCGCGCAGCTCTTGCACGTCGCGCTGTTGCCTGCCGTGGGCGCTTCGATGAACACCTTGTCCGGATTGAGCGTGCGCAGCTTGTGCATCATCCCGTTGTCGGTCGCGACGATGAACTCCTTTGCGTCCATCTCCCGGGCGGCCTTCAGGATGCCCGAGGTCGATCCCACCGCGTCAGCCAGCGCGACCACATCGGCCGGCGATTCGGGATGCACCAGCACCTTGGCTTTCGGGTACTCGCGCTTCAGCGCTTCCAGCTCGAACGCCTTGAACTCGTCGTGCACGATGCACGAGCCGTTCCAGAACACCATGTCGGCGCCGGTTTCGCGCTCGATGTACGAGCCCAGATGCTTGTCGGGCGCCCACAGGAGCTTGTGCCCGCCGTCCTTGAGCGCCCGGGCGATATCCAGTGCGCAGCTGGACGTGACCAGCCAGTCCGAGCGGGCCTTGACGGCGGCGCTGGTATTGGCGTAGACGACCACGGTGCGGTCGGGGTGCTGGTCGCAGAACGCCGAGAACTCGTCGATTGGACAGCCCAGGTCGAGCGAGCAAGTCGCATCCAGGTCGGGCATCAGCACACGCTTTTCCGGAGAGACGATCTTGGCGGTTTCGCCCATGAACTTCACGCCGGACACCACCAGGGTCTGCGCCGGGTGGTCCCGGCCGAACCGGGCCATCTCCAGCGAATCGCTGACAATGCCGCCGGTCTCCTCGGCCAGGTCCTGCAGGTCAGGATGCACATAGTAATGCGACACCATGACGGCATCTCGCTCCTTCAGCAAGCGCCGCACCTTGGCCTTGAGGGCGGCGCGCTCGGCAGCTGTTGGCTCGACCGGCACGCGCGCCCAGGCGTGCTTGGTGTCGCAGGTGTTACCCGGCAGCGGGTGCTCGTACTCGACGTCGTAGATCGGAATGACTGCGCTCATAGGGGCCTGTTAACACTGTTTTTGGCAGTGCGAACGTGGTTAAAACCGCGCCAATCTAGGCGCGCGACGACGCCAAGGCTGGACGCCTTGGCTAGGAGCGTAACAACGAGTGGCGCGGTTTTAACCACGTTCCCTCCGGGTTGCGGCCAAAAAGGCCAAT
>DATNBX010000056.1:0-9024 GCA_035571795.1 Ramlibacter sp. | reverse complement strand
GCGATCGAGGGACCGGCCTTGCACGGCTCGTCGGGCGTGCCGGTGACCGACACGAAACCCGCCTCGCTCTGGATGAGAAGGTCGTAGGCCTTCTTGTCGCGATACGGCCCGGGTTTGACTGGGTCGTCGCCGTATCCCGAGATGTCGCACACGATCAGCGCCTGTTTGGCCGACGACAGCTTCTCGTAGCCCAGGCCGAGCCGCGCGGCGGCGCCGGGCGCGAGATTTTGCACCACGACGTCGGCCTTCTCGATCACCAGGCGCTCCAGGATTCTGGCCGCATCGGGATGCTTCACGTCAAGCGTGAGGCTTTCCTTGGAGCGGTTCGTCCACACGAAGTGCGATGACAGGCCGTGGACGCGCTCGTCGTAGCCTCGGGCAAAGTCGCCTGAGCCAGGGCGTTCGATCTTGATGACGCGCGCGCCGAGGTCGGCCAGCTGGCGGGTCGCGAAGGGTGCCGCGATAGCGTGTTCCAGCGTGACGACGGTGATGCCTTTGAGGGGTTGCATATTCTTGTCTCCGGATTGCTTTATCAGCGCAGGACGGCGGTTGCGTCCATCGTCAGCCACCCGTCGTGGTCCGAAGCCCAGAGGCGGACAGTCTTCCCGTCAGCCTGCGGCTGCCCGCTGACGTGGAACGCATTCAGGTCGAACGTAGGTCGCACCGCCTTGAAACGGAAGCTCGCCACATCGGCGCCCGGCATCTGGCGCCGCAGAAGGTCCATCAGCAGCGTGGCGATCAGCGGGCCATGCACGACCAGGCCGGGGTAGCCTTCCACCTGCGTCACATATTCGCGGTCGTAATGGATCCTGTGGCCATTGAAGGTGAGGGCGGAGTAGCGGAACAGCAGGACGTCGTCCGGCACGATCCGGCGGCGCCATTCGGCCTCGGCGGGCGCGGCTTGCGGCGGCGGCGCGACATCGTTCGGTCCCTGCGCTTCGCGGTAAACGATGTCGTGAAACTCGACCAGCGCGGGGTCACTGGCATCGTTGCAGCGCACCTCGTGACGCACCTTGACGAAGACCAGCTTGCCGGTGCGGCCTTCCTTGGTGGACACGTCATCGATAGTGGACGTGCGGGCGACGCGATCGCCGATCCGGATTGGCGCGCGGAATTCGAACTGGCTGCCGGCCCACATGCGCCGCGGCAGAGGCACGGGCGGAAGAAAGCCGCCGCGCCGGGCATGGCCGTCGGGGCCGATGTCGCTCTGTCGATGCATCGGCAGGAAGTACAGCCAATGCCACAGGGGAGGAAGCGGCGTGCTCAGAGCCGTCGGGGTCGCGGGGTGATCGAGCGTGGCCGTCAGCGCGACAACGGGAGTTGGATAGATGGTGTCCTGGACGGTCTCGCTGCGCCCGATCCATGACCGAAGGTCGTCTGGCTGGGTATTCACTGATGTCTCCTGGGCTGGCTGTGCTGGTTAGCGGCAACTCTGGGACAAAGTGTGGAACGACCTTAAAGCAAAGTGAATTGCATTGTTTGGACTTATTGATGCAGACGATGCATATAAAGGTCTGCGAACGCCCTTATTGGCCCATATGTTTAGGTCGCAAGGCGCTCGCAGAGCAGGACCAGACTGAGCCCGCTCGCCTTCGATTTCCGTTCGTCGAATAGCTGCCGACCAGCCGCGCAACGGGAGTACCGGCACCCGACCCCCAAAGCTGCTGTACGCGTCTTGAAATTCGACGCCAGAAGCGGTCGATCGGCTGTCTCCCAGCGCGCCGAAAAGCTAGCCTTTCGAAGCCTCTGCGTGCAGCCATCGCAAGAACGCCTCGACAGGTGGCCGCCTGGCGTGCCGTGCCGGATAGACGGCGAAATGCGCCTTGACCTTGATTGCCTTCTCCAGTCCGAACACCGGTCGAAGCTTTCGTTCGGCGATGTGCCGCCCTGCGATCGTGGAGCTTTCGAGTGCGACGCCCAAACCTTGGGTGGCAGCGTCCAGTGACATCTGCGCCCGGTCGAAGCGCACGGCAAACCGGTCCGGCGCGCGCTTGTCGGTGAATTCCCCGAACCAGTCGGACCATTGAACGACGCTGACGTTGCTCTGGATCAGCTTGACGCCCAGCAGGTGTTCGGGCCGTTTCAGATGATGCTCCTGGATGAATGCCGGGCTGGCGAGCGGGATGATGCGTTCCTCGAACAGCGGCTCGACCACCAGATCCGGCCAGTTCGGCACTCCGTAGCGGATGTCGATATCGGCCTGGCCGAGTTCGAAGTCGCTCGGCGTGTGCGCAGCTGACAGGTTCAGTGAGATGTCGGGATACGCCTGCGCGAACCCGCGCAGGCGCGACATCAACCACATGCTGCCAATGCTCGGCGCCGAGTGGACATACAGGCTGTTCTTGACCCCATGCTTCAAGTCCTCCGTCGCCGCTGCAATGGCAGTCAGCGCACCGCCAACGCGTGCCAGGTAAAGCTCGCCGGCGGCGCTGATGCGCACGCCGTGCGCACTGCGCTCGAACAGGCGCACACCCAGATGCGATTCGAGCTTC
The DNA here is from genome assembly GCA_035571795.1 of Ramlibacter sp. Lineage (GTDB taxonomy): Bacteria > Pseudomonadota > Gammaproteobacteria > Burkholderiales > Burkholderiaceae_C > Ramlibacter. The sequence continues at coordinate 6,532 of DATNBX010000056.1, read as the reverse complement.
GCAACCTGGTGGCTGATCGCGGAGGCGGTGAGGTGAAGCTCCGACGCTGCAAGCGCAAAGCTGCGGCGTCGCGCCACCGCTTCAAAGGCCTGCAGGTTGGTGACGGGTGGGAGAGCAGACATGGGAACAACCCCGACGTTAGATGAACAGATGTCATCTTACGCTGACAAAACATCGCTTGTCATCATGTCACCCGGCGCCGAAGATTCGCTTCAAGAACAACGGGAGACAAGCCGAGGCACCCAAGCCAAGGCACCCGCAGAGGTCGTCAGACCCAGGGTCCGGCGCCGCCGGGTTCGTCTCCACTGTTCGCCCCGAATCCTCACTCTCTGGAGACCAAAGACATGCTGCTCAAAGACAAAGTTGCCGTCATCACCGGCGGCGCCGGCCTCAACGGCCTCGGCTTCGCCACCGCACGCCTCATGGCGGCGCAGGGCGCCCGCGTGGCCGTGCTCGACCTGACGCGCGCCGAGCCTGACGCCGCCGCTGCGCAACTCGGCGCCGGCCACCTTGGTTTGGTCGCCGATGTGACCGACAAGGCCTCTTGCGACGCCGCCGCGGCTGCTGTGCTGAAGGCCTTCGGCCGCATCGACGTGCTGGTCAACAACGCCGGCGTCACCCAGCCGGTGAAAACGCTCGAGATCACCGGCGCCGACTACGACCGCATCCTGGACGTCAGCCTGCGCGGCACGCTGTACATGTCACAGGCCGTGCTGCCGGCGATGCAGCAGCAGCGCAGCGGTTCGATCGTCTGCATCTCGTCGGTATCCGCGCAGCGCGGTGGCGGCATCCTCGGCGGCCCGCATTACTCGGCCGCCAAAGCCGGTGTACTCGGCCTGGCACGCGCGATGGCGCGCGAGTTCGGCCCCGTTGGCATCCGCGTCAACTGCATCACGCCCGGCCTGATCGGCACCGACATCATCAAGGGCAAGCTCAGCGAAGACAAGAAGGCCGAGATCGCCGAGACCATCCCGCTCGCCCGCCTGGGCCGAGCCGACGACATCGCCGGCGCCTGCGTCTTCCTCGCCAGTGACCTCTCGCTGTACTGCACCGGCATCACGCTCGACGTGAATGGCGGCATGTTGATTCATTGAGCGCTTCTTCACACACACCTCGACACCAGGAGACAAGCATGACGATTCCGACGATCCATCTCACGCGCCGCCAGATCCTGGCTGGTGCATCGGCACTGCCGCTGTTCTCGATTGCCTCGCGCCCCGCGAATGCGGCCGAATTCACCTACAAGTTCGCGACCGGCCAGGATCCATCGCACCCGGTCAACAAGCGCGCCCAGGAAGCGATCGACCGCATCCGCAGTGCGACCAATGGCCGTCTGGAGATCAAGCTGTTCCCGGCCAACCAGCTTGGCTCGGACACCGATCTGCTGTCGCAGATTCGAAACGGCGGCGTTGAGTTCTTCAACCAGGCAAGCGTCGTGCTGTCCACCCTCGTGCCCGCCGCGGGCATCATCAACACCGGCTTCGCGTTCCATGACTACAACGAGGTCTGGAAGGCCATGGACGGCCCGCTGGGCGCCTATGTGCGTGCGCAGATCGAAAAGGTCGGCCTGCTCACCATGTCCAAGCCTTGGGACAACGGCTTCCGTCACGTGACCACGTCGACCAAGCCGATCAAGGCGCCCGATGATCTGAAGGGGATGAAGTTGCGCGTGCCGGCCGCGCCGATGCTGTCGTCGCTGTTTACCGCGCTCGGTGCGAGCCCGACACCTATTAACTTCAACGAGGTCTATTCAGCACTGCAGACCAAGCTCGTCGAAGGTCAGGAGAACCCGCTGGCCATCATCAGCAGCGCTCGACTCTATGAAGTGCAGAAGTTCTGCAGCCTCACGAACCACGTGTGGGACGCCTACTGGATCCTCGGCAACCGCAAGGCGATGGAGCGGCTGCCCAAGGACATCCAGGAAATCGTGCGCCGCGAACTCGACAAGGCCGCGACGGACGAGCGCGCCGACATCGCCTCACTCAGCGTCTCGCTGCGTGCAGACCTCGCGGCCAAGGGGGTGCAGATCATCGAGCCTGACAAGAAGGCGTTCAAGGATGCGCTGGCCAAGGGCCCCTTCTACAAGGACCTGCGCACCAAGTTCGGCGACGAAGCGTGGAAGCTGCTGCAAGGCAGCGTCGGGACCCTGGGGTGAGCGCCATGCTGCTGCAAGCTCATACTTTCGCGCGGGGCGATTCGCTCCCGGCGCGTGCTGAAGCGTGGCTCGGCCACTTGATCGAGGCGCCGGCCGCGGTACTGGTGGTTGGCGAGGTGCTCGTGCTGTTGGCGGGCGTGATCATGCGCTTTGTCTTCAACAGCCCGATCCCATGGGCCGACGAGCTGGCGTCGATCCTGTTCCTCTGGCTCGCCAACCTGGGCGCCGCCGTGGCGCTGCGCCGCGGTACCCACATGCGCACCACGGCGCTGGTGTCGCGATGGAGCCCGCGGGCCCAGGCCTGGGGCGAAGCGCTGGCGATCGCCGCGCCTTGCCTGATGCTGGTGATCCTGATTGGACCGATGGCAGAGTACGCCCAGGAAGAATGGGTCGTACAGACGCCCGCGCTGGCGTGGCCAAACACGGTGCGGGCTGCCGCGGTCCCCGTGGGCGCGGCATTCATGATCGCGATTGGCCTGGTGCGCCTTGCGCGTCTGGGCGCGGCCGACCTCGTCGGCGTGGCGCTCTCGATCGCCGCGCTGGCTGGCCTGCTGTATCTCGGTTCCGGCTGGCTGCAGGGCATTGGCAACTGGAATCTGGTCATCTTCTTCGCGCTGCTGCTGGGCACCGCCGTGCTGCTCGGCGTGCCGATCGCCTTCTGCTTCGGGCTGGCGACCGTCGCTTTCCTGCTGTGCGTGACATCGACACCGCTGGCGGTGGTCAGCGGACGCATCGACGAGGGCATGAGTTCGCTGATCCTGTTGGCGGTGCCCTTGTTCATCCTGCTCGGGCACCTGGTCGAGATGACCGGCATGGCCAAGGCGATGGTTGACTTCCTGGCCTCCCTGCTGGGCCACGTGCGTGGCGGCCTGAACTACGTGCTGCTGGGAGCGATGCTGCTCGTCTCGGGCATCTCGGGCGCAAAGACGGCCGACATGGCTGCGGTGGCCCCGGTGCTGCTGCCGGAGATGAAGAAGCGCGGCAACCACGAAGGCGAGCTGATATCCCTGCTCGCCGCCTCGGGAGCGATGGCCGAGACGGTTCCGCCTTCGCTGGTGCTCATCACCATTGGCTCGGTAGCTGGCATTTCGATCGCCGCGCTGTTTACCGGCGGCTTGCTGCCAGGCGTGGTTCTGGCCGTCATGCTCGCCCTGCTGGCCCGCTACCGCAGCGCGGAAATCGCCGTGGGCCTGAAGCGCGCACCGATGAGCGTGGTCGGCCGGACCCTGCTCGTGGCGGTGCCGGCGCTGGCGCTGCCGGTGCTAATCCGCACCGCGGTGGTCGAGGGTGTGGCCACAGCGACGGAGGTGTCGACCATCGGCATCGCCTACGCGGTCGTGGCCGGCCTGTTCATCTACCGGCGCTTCGACTGGAAGCGGATCTACCCGATGCTGGTGGACACGGCGGCGCTGTCCGGTGCGATCCTCTTCATCATCGGAACCGCCACCGGCATGTCCTGGGCGCTCACCCAGTCGGGCTTCTCGCACAGCCTCGCCGAGGCGATGACCAGCGTGCCGGGTGGCAAGTATGGCTTCCTGCTGGTGTCGATCGCGGCCTTCATCGTGCTGGGCAGCGTGCTCGAAGGCATCCCGGCGATGGTGCTGTTCGCACCGCTGCTGTTTCCGGTGGCCAAGGCGATCGGCGTGCACGAGGTGCACTACGCGATGGTGATCATCCTCGCGATGGGCATTGGCCTGTTCGCGCCGCCTTTCGGCCTGGGCTACTACGCCGCATGCACGATCGGCCGCGTGCACCCCGACATTGCCGTGCGTCGCATCTGGCCCTACCTGGGCGCGCTGCTGGCCGGGCTGCTGATCGTGGCTTTCGTGCCCTGGTTCTCCGTCGGCCTGCTCTGACGCCGGGCCTCCAATTCTTTCGACCTCCAAAGGACTGACATGTCTGATCTGACAACCAATCTGCGCGAAAGCGCGTATCGAATCCGCCGCTTCGCATTGCGCATGGGCGAGGTGCAGGGCCAGGGCTACATCGGCCAGGCCCTGGGCTGGGCCGATGTGCTGGCGGTGGCCTATCGCCACGCGCTGAACCTGCGTCCCGATGAACCCGAATGGGAAGGACGCGACCGCTTCCTGCTGTCGCACGGCCACTACGCGATCGCGTTCTACGCCGCGCTGATCGAAGCCGGCATCATCCCCGAGAGCGAACTCGAGACCTATGGTAGCGACGACAGCCGACTGCCGATGTCCGGCATGGCGACCTACACGCCCGGCATGGAGATCTCAGGCGGCTCGCTCGGCCATGGCCTGCCGATCGCGGTAGGCATGGCACTGGGTCTGCGGCAGAAGAAGAGCCCGGCCTTCGTCTACAACTCGATGTCCGATGGCGAGCTGGACGAGGGGTCAACCTGGGAGGCGGCGATGGGCGCGGCGCACCACGGTCTTGGCAATCTCATCTGCCTGGTCGACATCAACAACCAGCAGGCCGACGGCCAGTCGTCCAAGGTGCTGGGCTTCGAGCCGCTGGCCGACAAGTGGGCGGCGTTCGGCTGGCACGTTCAGCGCGTCGACGGCAACGACCTGCCGGCGGTGCTCAGGGCCTTCGATGCCGCACGCGGCCTCACCGCGGCCAAGCCGCGGGTGATCCTGTTCGACACGCTAATGGGCAAGGGCGTGCCCTTCCTCGAGACGCGCGAGAAGAACCATTTCATCCGTGTCGATCCACCGGAGTGGCAGCAAGCCCTCCTGATCCTGGACCACTCGCAGACCGAAGGAGCCCTCGCATGAACACCGTCGCAGAAAAGAAGCCGCGCCTGACCACATCGGCGATGATCGCCTCGATCGCCGCCGAAGGGCAGCGCGTCAAGGCTGCGCCCTTCGGCAAAGCATTGGTCGAGCTGGCAGCCAACCGGCCCGAGATCGTCGGCATGACGGCCGATCTGTCCAAGTACACCGACCTGCATCTGTTCGCGCAGGCCTACCCCGAACGTTTCTACCAGATGGGTATGGCCGAGCAGTTGTTGATGGCCGCCGCCGGCGGCATGGCCAAGGTGGGCTTGATCCCGTTTGCGACAACCTATGCGGTGTTTGGCACCCGCCGCGCCTACGACTTCATCCACCAGGTGATCGCGGAGGAGAACCTGAACGTCAAGATTTGCTGTGCGCTGCCGGGCCTGACCACCGGCTACGGGCCCAGCCATCAGGCAACGGAGGATATCGCCATGATGCGTGGCATCCCCGGGCTGACCATCGTCGACCCTTGCGACGCTCTGGATCTGGAACAAGCGGTGCCGCAAATCGCTGCGCACAAGGGGCCGGTCTACATGCGTCTGTCGCGCGGCAACGTGCCGCTGGTGCTCGACGAGTACGACTACAAGTTCGAGCTTGGCAAAGCCAAAATGCTGCGCCAGGGCGAAGACGTATTGGTGATTTCCAGCGGATTCATGACCATGCGCGCCCTCGAAGTTGCGCAGACGCTGCAGGCCGACAACATCGGCGTGGCGGTGTTGCACTGCCCGACGATCAAGCCGCTCGATGAAGCGGCGATCGTCGAGGCCGTGAAGTACAAGAATCGGCTCGTCGTCGTCGCGGAAAACCATTCCGTGATCGGCGGACTGGGCGAGACCGTGGCGAGTTCGCTGCTGCGCCATCGCGTGCAGCCGGCGGGATTCCAGCTGGCTGGTCTGCCCGACGCGTACCTCGACGCCGGTGCGCTACCGACGCTGCACGACCGGTATGGCATCAGCCGCGAAGCATTGGCCAGTCGTATCAAGGGCTGGCTGGGTTGAACTTCATCGTTTCGCCCGCTAGCTCGCCCGCCGCTCCCTCGGCGGGCTCTCTGGCACCCAATGGAAATCAATGCCCCCGGGTTACGCCAGATGCCCGGTCGAGCGCTGGGCCTTAGTGACCGCTTTTTGGGGCGATGTGCAACGCCCGCTTATGGCGGAACTCGTGAGTTCGCAGAGCGATGACCTCCGGCAGTGAACGACCCTTTGCTGCCCTTCGACCGACGGCGCCGAACGACAGCAACGGCAGCGTTACCGGTCGTTCGCCATCAATTGAGGTCGGGCGGATGTCGGGCCAGAAGCGTTCATCCGCACAGACCGAGCGTCGGTGATTGCCGTGCATGGCGTAGCGGACCAGAAGGCGGCCGACACGGCGCGACGTTCCAATCGGCATCGGCTAGCTGAGCGCCGACATCCGACGGTCGCTTGGTGGCGCGTGCTAGCCGTGTCCCAATCCGAACTCTATGAACCGCCGGTAGGTCTTGACGATGGAGCTCGGAATATCGCGCCCGGGGACATGAGTGGTCAGATGGCTGCGGTAGATGTAGTCGCGCGCCGCGACCAGCAACTGAGCCAGTGTCGCCAGCTCGCGCTCTGAGTAAGCCTTGAGTTCGCCCGCCTTCTTCGCGCGCTTCAAG
>DATNBX010000055.1:0-2106 GCA_035571795.1 Ramlibacter sp. | reverse complement strand
CTGTTCGGCGCCGCCATCGGCGCCCTCGTTTCGCTCACCTCGGTAGGTGCCGGGGCGATTGGCGTGACGGTGCTGATGCTGCTTTACCCCGCGCTGCCGCTGCCGCGCATCATCGCCGCCGATATCGCCTACGCCGTGCCGCTGACGCTGGTTGCAGGCCTGGGCCACGCCTCGATCGGCTCGGTCGACTGGACATTGCTGGCCACGCTGTTGGCCGGCTCGCTGCCCGGCATCTGGCTCGGGTCGCGCCTGGTGCGCGTTGCGCCCGACCGGCTGATCCGTTCTCTCCTGTCCGTGCTGCTGGCCTATGCCGGCGCCCGCCTGATCGCCCTGTAAAGCCAGGAGTCAAGAAGATGTACCAATACACAGAATTCGACCAACAATTCATCAAGAGCCGGGCCGCCCAGTACCGCGACCAGCTCGAGCGCAACCTGGCCGGCACGCTCGGCGACGACGAGTTCCGGCCGTTGCGCCTGCAAAACGGCTGGTACATCCAGCGCTATGCGCCGATGCTGCGCATTGCCGTGCCCTACGGTGAGATTTCCAGCAAACAGTTGCGCGCGCTGGCCCGGATCGCCCGCGAATACGACCAGCCTTTGGCCGAGCTATTCGAGGAGGCCCAGGCCAAGCAGGACGAACTGGGGCCGGTGCCGCTGCCCGGCGGCGGCTCGGTGCGCTCACACCTCAAGGTAGGTTACGGCCATTTCACGACCCGGCAGAACGTGCAGTTCAACTGGATTCCCTTGGTCAAGAGCGCCGATGTGATGGATCTGCTGGCGACCGTCAACATGCATGGCATCCAGACCAGCGGCAACACCATCCGCAACATCACGACCGACGAGCGCGCCGGTATCGCCGTCGACGAGATCGCCGATACGCGGCCATTCTGCGAAATCCTGCGCCAGTGGAGCACGCTGCACCCCGAGTTCGCGTTCCTGCCGCGCAAGTTCAAGATCGCCTTCAATGGCTCACGCGAGGACCGGGCCGCCATCGGCTGGTACGACGTGGGCCTGCAGCTGCTGCGCAGCGAAGGCGAAGCGGTTCATGGCACGCCAGCCGGCGAGCTGGGCTTCCGGGTGCAAGTGGGTGGCGGCATGGGGCGCACGCCGATCATCGGAACCGTGGTGCGCGAATTCCTGCCCTGGCACCAGCTCATGAATTACCTGGAGGCCGTGATCCGCGTCTACAACCGGTATGGCCGGCGCGACAACATCTGGAAGGCACGCATCAAGATCATCGTGAAGGCCGAAGGCCAGCGCTACATCGACCAGGTCGAAGAAGAATACCGGCAGATCGTCGAGATCGACGGCGCTCCGCACACAATTACCCAGGCAGAACTGGACCGGGTTGCGGCGTCCTTCGTGCCGCCGACACTGACCGAGCCGCGCGCGCGCAAGGGTGCCGACGCGAACATGCACGAGATCCTGCGCGCTGGCGCGCAGGCCGATCCGGAATACACGCGCTGGCTGCATCGCAACGTCGCCGGCCACAAGAATCCGCAGCTGCGAGCCGTGACCCTGTCGTTCAAGCGCCTCGGGCATGCGCCCGGCGATGCGACCGGTGACCAGATGGACGTCGCGGCCGATCTGGCCGAGCGCTTCTCCGCCGGTGAAGCCCGCGTCACGCACGAGCAGAATCTGCTGCTGCCATGGGTCCACGAGGACGATCTGCCCGAGCTGTGGCATGCAGCGCGCAAGGCGGGCCTGGCCAAGCCCAACATCGGCCTGCTCACCGACATGATCTCCTGCCCCGGCGGGGACTTCTGTTCGCTCGCCAATGCGCGCTCGATACCGATCGCCGAAGCCATCACGCAGCGCTACCAGGACCTGGACGAACTGCACGACATCGGCGAGATCGACCTGCACATCTCCGGCTGCATCAACTCCTGCGGGCACCATCACAGCGGCCACATCGGCATCCTGGGCGTCGACAAGGACGGCAAGGAGTGGTACCAGGTGACGCTCGGTGGCGCCGACGGCTCCATCCTGTCGGGCCCGGCGACTCCCGGCAAGGTGGTCGGGCCGTCGTTCTCGGCGGCGGAAGTCCCGGAGGTCATCGAAGCCGTGCTGGACACCTATCGCCAGCAGCGCCAGAGCGTCGGCGGCA
>DATNBX010000054.1:0-2437 GCA_035571795.1 Ramlibacter sp. | reverse complement strand
ACCAGGTTGTAGGTGAACGAATTGGCGATCGCCGACAGCGTCTTGACGGTGCAAGGCGCCACGATCATGCCGCGTGTGCGAAACGATCCGCTGGCCACCGACGCGCCGACATCGCGGTTGTTGTGCACGACGGTGGCGAGCGCGCGGACCTGGTCGAGCGTGTACTCGGTCTCGATTGCCAGGTTCAGGCCCGCCGCTTCGCTGAGAATCAGGTGCACCGGCTGGCCCAGGTCCTTGAGCACCCGCAGCAACTCGACGCCGTAGATGACGCCGGTGGCGCCGGTGATCGCGACCACCAGAGGCAGATTCATCTCAGTCTCCTTAGGGCCTGTTCACACTACTTTTGCGAGTGCGAACGTGGTTAAAACAGCGCCAATCCCTGGACCGCAGCTTACTGCTTCGCGGGCCGGGCCTTCTTGATCATCTCCTCGACGATCGCCTGTTCCGCGCGAATTTCTGCCTGCAGCTTTTCGGGCGGCTCGTAGTCCTGAACCACGCCGAGCGTAGCGAGTTTCGTCGCGACCGCGGGGTCCTTGGCCACTTTTTCGATGGCCGGGACCAGCACACGGCTGACCTCGGGGGGCACTCCAGCTGGCGCGAAAAAGGCCAGCCACACGCCCAGCAGGTTGCGCGAGTAGCCCAATTCGGTCATGGTCGGAATGTTCGGAAACTCCGGCGATTTGTTCGACGTCACCAGGCCGCGCAGCACGCCGCTTTTCAGGTGGGTCGCAAGCAGGCCGAGCGCGACGGCCGCGCCTTCGATGTGGCCGCCGTGCAGCGCCGTCACCGACGGGGCCGCGCCCTTGAACGGCACCATCGCCATGTCCGAGCCCGTCTGGGAGGCCGCGATCTGGACCGTGAAGTCGCCGATCGAGCCGGCCCCGGCCGTGCCGATGTTCACCCGCCCCGGGTTCTTCTTGGCATAGGCCGCCATCTCCGGCAGCGTCTTGAACGGCGCATCGCTGCGCGCGGCGATCACCATCGGGGTGCGGGTGGTCAAGCCCAGGGGCGTGAAGTCGGTGAGCGGGTCGTAGCTGGCCGATTGCGGATTGAGGATGCGGTTCGACGTGAGCGTCGCGTTGATCGTGAACAGCAGCGTATAGCCGTCCTTCGCCGCCTTGGCCACGCTGCTGGCGCCCACCAGGCCGCCGGCGCCGGGCGTGTTGACAACCAGGACCGGCACCTTCAGCAACTTGGACAACTCGTCGGCCATCACCCGCACGGCGATGTCGGTAGCGTCGCCCGGCGCCACCGGTGTCACGATGTTGATGGCCTTGTCCGGATAAGCCGCCTGCGCGCCGCCGGCCAGGCCGAAGGCGAACGCCGCAGCGCAAAGCAGTCTCTTCAAGGCAAACATCTCGGCTCCTAGTCTTTCTTCAACATCTTCGAGCCGAAGAATGCCGACGACATGTTCCGGACGATCTCCTGCGACTGCGCCGCCGCGAAATCAGCCAGCCGCAGCTCCGGATGAAACGGCTGGATGCGCTCGAAGTTGGCGCGGGCCGCAGCGTCGGCCGGCGGTGGCGCCGTCGCGTCGATCAGCATCTTGGAGCCGAAGCGCTGCCACAGCCCCGTGCCCGGCGCGCCGAGTTCGGTGAGCGCTGCATCCATCGCGTGGTTGTGCGTGCCCGGAATGATGACCACGTCCTTGTCGGGATCGACCCGCGTCGTCATAGCCCACAGGATTTCCGCCGGATTGAAGATGTCCACATCCTGGTCCACCGCGATGGCGATCTTCGGATGCATGTACTCCGAAGACAGCGCCGCCAGCAGCAGGTTCTTGGCCTCGCCATAAGCGCGCGGCGTCATCTGCACGACGACAGCGAAGACGCCCGGAAGAATCATCACGTTGTGCAGGATCGGGCCGCCGCCGACATCCTTCAGGCGCCGGAAGATGGTCGCACTCATCGGCAATTTATGGTAGACGCAGCCTTCCATCTCGGAGCCGTTTTGCAGGTTCTTGAAGATGGCGTCGCGGCGCTTCGTCATGCACGTGTATTCGACGATCGGGTTCTTGCCGGTGCCGGTGGCGTAGTAGTCCTGGAACTCGGAGAACGGACCCTCGTCCTCGCGTATGTGGGGCGGAATGAAACCCTCGAGCACGATTTCGGCATTGGCCGGCACCTCGAGATCGACGGTCTCGCACTTGACCAGCGGCACGGGCGCTCCAAGATAGCCGCCGGCGATCTCGAATTCGTCCAGGCCGTAGGCGGCGGTCGTCGCTGCGGCCATGTAATACATCGGGTGGTGGCCGATGAAGATGGCCACGGGCATCGGCTCGTTGCGGGCCTGGTATTTCTGGTAGTTCTTCCAGGTGTGGCGCGGCACCAGCAGGATGCCGGACTTGTTCGGGCCCTTGATCTGCAGGCGGTGGAAGCTCACGTTGCGCTGGCCGGTGTCTGGGTCCTTGGTAACCACCAGGCCCGAGCCGATGACC
>DATNBX010000053.1:0-10626 GCA_035571795.1 Ramlibacter sp. | reverse complement strand
ATTTCGTCATCAATCAATACAATAAGCTGCCTAAGCGATATCAATGCCATGCATATCAACGACATCGACCTGAACCTGCTGCGGCTGTTCGATGCCGTCTACCGCAGCCGCAACGTCAGCCGGGCCGCGGAACTGCTGGACTTGACCCAGCCGGCCGCGAGCCAGGGCCTGACGCGGCTGCGCGCGCTGGTCCACGATCCGCTGTTCGCGCGGGCGCCTGGCGGCGTCCGGCCCACCCCCAAGGCCGACCGGCTGGCCGAGCCGGTGCGGCATGCGCTAATGACGATCGAGCAGGCGCTCAGCGCGTCGGAGGCGTTCGAGCCGCTGCAGTCGCAGCGCACCTTCCGGCTGCACATGAGCGACATCGGCGAGGGCCGCTTCCTGCCGGAACTCATGGTCGCGCTGCGGCGCGAGGCGCCGGGATTGCACATCGAGACCCTGCCGCTGCCGCGCACCGAAATCACCGCGGCGCTGGACAGCGGGCGCATCGATTTCGCATTCGGCTTCCTGCCGATGGTCAAGGACACCTGCAGCGCCGAGCTGCTGCGCGATCGCTACATCGTGCTGCTGCGCAAGGGCCACCCGTTCACCCGGCGCAGGTGCGCCGCCGGGCCACTGATGCAGCGCTTGCGCGAACTGGAATTCGTGGCGGTGCGCACGCACGCGGAGACGCTGCGCATCCTGCAGCTATCGCAGCTGGAAGACCGGCTGCGCCTGACGACCGAGCACTTCATGGTGTTGCCCAGCATCGTGCGCGCCACCGATCTGGCGGTCGTCATGCCGCGCAACATCGCGCGCGGATTTGCCCGCGACGGCGCCTACACGATCGTCGAGCCGGACTTCCCGTTGCGCGACTTCGCCGTGTCGCTGCACTGGAGCAGGCGCTTCGAGGCGGAGCCCGGCAACCGCTGGCTGCGGCAACTTATCCTGGGGATTTCGTACAGCTAAGGCGTCTTTACGCGAACAGCCGCTTCGCCTTATCGGACAACTCGCTTTGCCTCAGCATGATGCGGGGCAGGTCGGGGTGCAGGGGATTGATCTCGCGCATCGCCCATTGATAGAACGCCTGCGCGAGCACGACATGGATGAGGTTGAGTATCTTCATGCGTTGCTATTCTCCGTAGCTCAGCGATTTGCCGTGTAGGAATACACCTCGTCCATTCCCTGGAAGAATCCCACAAAACGTGTCGGACGCCGCCGCACGCGGAATCCTGAATTGAATCGCAGCGCTTCGCCTGAGGAGTCGCGCGATCTTCGCCCCGAGAGCCGGTCAGCCCGTGCGCCAGGCCGCACCTTCGCGCCGCGCGCAACCAGCGGACGATTCCCCGGTGCTTTTCACCACCAACATGCAGGAGAGCGGCAGACGGCTGGTCCCGAACGCTTTCGCGGGGCGTCAGTGCGTCCGACAGTAAATAGGCTTGACTACGGGCTTATCGGTGTTCGAATGCCACACATGCCCGAGCGTGCTGTCCCGATCAAGGTTTTCATCGCCGAGGACTCGCCGATGATGCGCGAGCGGGTGGCAGCAATGCTCGCCGCGCGAGGCGTGACAACGGTTGGACAGGGCGACACGCCACAAGCATGCATCGACGGCATCCTGGCCGCCCATCCCGACGTGGTTGTGCTCGACGCCAAGCTGGAGGGCGGCACCGGCCTGGCAGTGCTGCGGGCCGTCCGGCAGCAGGAAGCGAGTGTCGAATTCGTCGTGTTCACCATCAACGCCGATCCAACCGTTCGCGCGCATTACCTCGCCGAGGGTGCCCGGGGCGTTCTCGACAAGGCTACCGAGTTCGAACAGCTCGCCACCGCGGTCGAGCAGGCTGCGCTCCACGCGCAAACGTAGTGTGACCAGCCCCTAGGTCGAAGCGCCGGCGCGGGTAGCGAATTCGTCGAACGCGGCCATTGCATTTGCGGAATACATCAGCGAGGGCCCGCCGCCCATGTAGACAGCCATGCCGAGCGCCTCTTCGACTTCGGCTTTGGTGACGCCAAGCTTGACGAGTGCCTGCACGTGGAAAGCGATGCAGGCGTCGCAATGGGCCGCCACCCCCAGCGCCAGCGCGATCAGCTCCTTGGTCTTCTTGCTCAGCGCCCCGTCGCGCGTTGCTGCTCGCGCCATGTCGCCGAATCCCTTCATCAAGTCGGGCATGTCGCTGCGCAGGCTTGCCAGATCTTGCGTGGTCGATCGAGTCAGCTCGCCATAGGTTTCAGTGGACATCGGGCCCCCGTTGGTTTCTTCGATCGCATGCTTCATCTCAGATCTTCCAGATGCCTTGATCCACTCTTGCAGCCGAAACACGCCGATTCTCACGCTGGTTCACTTTGCGGCGCAAGTGCGTGACGCGGCCGGCCTGAAGCCGGTGTATTGAAAAACTGTTCTCCGCGTTCCACGAGCAAGCGCTTGAATCGCAAGGCCTTTTGATCCCCCCCGCGGATTCACTGCATATAAGAAATGTACTTCGCGGGTCCGCCGCGGGTCCGCTGGCGCGTCGCGCCGCCCAAGCAAGTCGTTGATCCGAATCGGAAATTGGCGGCAGAACGTCTGCCGGTCCGGAAAATGCTTTCACGAAAAATAGTATATCAGCAAATATTATGTTCGTAAGCAAAACGAACTCAGTGCCGGTTTTCCATCGATCGAGGACAAAAGAGATGAACAAATCAGTGTCAAAACACGCAATGGCCGCCCTCATTCTCGGCGCTGCGGTTCCGGCTGCGGCTTTCGCGGCCGACGAGGAGCTGCTGCGCAGGGTCGAAGCCCTGTCGCGCCAACTCGAACAGCTGAAAGCCCAGGTCCAGGCCAACGACCAGAAAGCCGCCAAAGCGGTGGAAGAGGTCAAGAGTCAAGCCGATGCGGCCAGCGTCGCGGACCTCAAGAGCGAGGTCCAGCGCCTGCAGGACAAGTCGCTCGGCAAGTGGCTGACCATCGGCGGGGACTTCAAGTACCGGCTCGATTCGCTGCGCGGCGAAACCAGGACGTTCACCGACGTGAATTCGACGTTCCTGAACGCGCAGCAGAAGCTGCAGGGCGACTTCTTCGCCAACCCTTCCACGGTACCCGGCTCGTCTTCGTTCTTCGGTTCCGCCGCGGCAGGCTCCATGTCCACCTCAGGCGCACTGACAGCATTGGCGCAGTTCTCGAAATCCATGAGTGCGGTAAAGACCCTCGACCAGGCGCGCGCGTTCCTTGCGAACCCGCAGAACCAGGGACTGGTGCAGGGCATTGGCGGCTTCGCGGTCACCGTGCCGTCGTACAAGCCCACGAACCCCTCGCTCCAGACGGTCACCGCCGGAATCGACGCGAACGCCAAGGTCATGCGGGACGTTTCATTCACAGGGCGCCTGCTGATGGAGAAGACTTTCGGCGGGCAGGACATGTCAGCCATCAACAACAACGGTGCGGCGCCGTTCTTCGCGGACCGCGTCGGCGTTTTCGACGGAACGCTCGGCCACGTCCCGTCTACCAGCCTGGCGGCGGTCGATCGCGCGTACGGGACCTGGAGCAACATCGGCGACCGCGATATGTGGTTCTCGGTCGGCCGGCGTCCGACGACGGGTGGACCGTCCAGCCACCTGCGGGCGAACGATCCGCCGCCCGGCACCGGCGGCGTGCCCTCGCTGCTGATCGACTATGCCTTCGACGGCATGACGCTCGGCTATGCCCCCGACATCGACGGGCTGCCTGGCGCGTTCGCCAAGCTCTGCTACGGCCGCGGCTTCGAGAGCGGTTTCCGCAACACGCCCGCCAACTCCATTTCCGACACCGACATGATCGGCCTGTCGGTGGTGCCGATCGATACCGACAAGCTGCGCGTCTGGCTGCAATGGAACCGCGGCATGAACATCTTCGACGCGCCGGCGATGAGCAACACCTTCTTCGGCAACACGCAGCCGCGGACCAACCTGGGCGACATCGACTGGTACGGCGCCGGCGTGATGCGCATGTTCAAGGACGTGGGCCCTGGCAACCTCAACGTGTTCGCGGACCTGGGCCTGAGCGTCACCCACCCGAACCAGAACGTGTCGTCGCAATTCGGCTTCCAGGGCTTGCTCACCGGCGCGTTCTTCCAGCCCGAAGCGCCGAGCAAGAAGACCGGCGGTGCGATCGCCGTCGGGCTGCGCTATGACCTGCCCTCCAGGACCAAGCTTGGGTTCGAGTTCAACCACGGCTCCAAGAACTGGATCACGTTCGCGCCCGCCGCCGAGGACATCTGGACGTCGAAGGCCGGCGTCCGCGGCAACGTCTACGAGCTTTATGGCATCCAGGAGGTCGGCAACACCCCCATTGCTTCGACGAAGAGCAAGGCCTTCTTCAAGCTCGGGGCCCGCTACTACGACTTCCAGTACACGGGCAGCAACAACTGGGTGGGCGCGCCCGTGAAGATTTCGGACGTCAATGGGCAAATGATGACGCTCACGCCGCTGTCCAAGGCCTGGGACATCTACGCCACGTTCGAGGTGAAGTTCTGAAATCCATTGCTTCGATGACCAGGAGTACGTTATGAAATTCAAACTGCATTCACTTTTGCTCCATGCCACGATGGCGGCCTGTATCGCACTGGCGGGGCCCGCGCTCGCTGACCCCGTCACCATCGTCGGCCCGGTGACCAAGATCGAACTGGCCAAGGACGGCAAATCCGCCGAAGCCACTCTCAAGGACAACAAGGGCGGCGCGCTGGTCCTGATCTACATCACGGACGACCTCACGCTCGACAAGTTCAAGGACAAGCGCATCGGCATCGGAGACGAAATCCGCACGCGCTTCGAAAAGGGCGACAAGAACCTGAGCAAGAGTTTCAAGAAGACCGCGGGCTGCTGAAATCGCCATGATCAAAGCGGCAACCACTACAGTACTGGCGGGCGTCGCCTTGGTGTTCGCGCTGCTCGCGCCCGCCCTGGGCGCGGCGGCCGACAAGCCGGCGAACGGCAAGGCCGGCCCGGACCACAGCAAATTCGCGGCGTTGCAGGAGAACTTCGCCTCCGGTCCGGACGTGACCCGCGCCTGCCTCACCTGCCATACCGGCGCGGCCAAGGAGATCCACAAGACACTGCACTGGAAATGGGAGTACGTGAATCCCACGACCGGGCAGGTCCTGGGCAAGAGGCATGTGGTCAACAACTTCTGCACCTCGGCCTCATCGAACCTGGGCGGCTGTGCCACCTGCCACGCCGGGTACGGATTGAAGGACGAAGGCTTCGATTTCACCTCGGAGCCGAACGTCGACTGCCTGGTGTGCCATGACACCACCGGAAAGTACAAGAAGCAGGCCGGCCTGGCCGGCAATGTCTTTTCGAAGGACATCGAACTGCCCCCGGGCTCGGGCAACATCATCAAGGGCAGCGACCTCAAGGCCGTCGCCCAGCACGTGGGCAAGACCAGCCGGATCACATGCGGTACATGCCACTTCAATGGGGGTGGCGGCGACGGCGTCAAGCATGGCGACCTGGACGGCTCGCTGGAAGTCCCGGAAAAGGCGCTGGACGTCCACATGGACGCCGATGGGAACAACTTCACCTGCGCGACCTGCCACAAGACCGACTCGCACCAGGTGCCGGGCAGCCGCTACGCGCCGACGGCGCAGGACAAGAGCGCTGCGCATCTTCGCGGCAAGGCCGACGCGAGCAACCCCGGCACCTGCCAGGCCTGCCACGGCCAGGCGCCGCACAAGGCCAAGGCAAAGCTGAACGACCACACGGCCAAGGTGGCGTGCCAGACCTGCCACATCCCGACGTTCGCACGCGGCGGCACACCGACCAAGATGTCCTGGGACTGGTCCACTGCCGGAAAACGCGGCCCCGACGGCAAGCCGCTGGTCGTCAAGAACGAGGAAGGCCACGTCGTCTACAACGGCATCAAGGGTGATTTCGTCATGGCCGAGAAGGTGGTTCCGGAGTACATCTGGTTCAACGGAACGGTCAAGTACACACTGCCCGGGGACAAGATCGAGGACAACGGCAAGCCCGTTCCCATGACCGAGTTCCAGGGCAGCGCATATGACGGGAAATCGCGCATCTGGCCGGTGAAGCTGTTCCGCGGCAAGCAGGCGTGGGATCCTGTCAACAAGACACTGGTGGTCACGCACCTGTCCGGCAACGACGATACGGCCTACTGGACGAATCTCAACTGGGAGAAGGCCGTCGCAGCCGGCATGGCCACCGTTCATCGGCCGTTCTCGGGCAAGGTCGGTTTCATCGCCACCGAGAGCATGGCGCCGATCACGCACATGGTGGCGCCTGCCAAGGACGCGCTGCAGTGCCAGGCGTGCCATGCCTCGGCCGGCCGGCTCGAGAAAGTGCCAGGCGTGTACCTGCCCGGCCGCGGCAGGGATCACGCGTGGTGGCTCGACGCGCCGGCGTGGGCGCTCGCGGGGCTCGCGCTGTTGGGCGTGTTGGTGCACGGTGCCGGCCGTGTCTACCAGGCTCGGGGTAAGAATTCAGGGAGTGCAGCATGACGACGCGCGTCTATCTTTTCAAGCGGTTCGAGCGTTTCTGGCACTGGAGCCAGGCCGCGCTCGTACTGTTCATGCTGCTGACCGGCTTTGAAATCCACGGTACCTACCGGCTGTTCGGCTGGGAGAAGGCGGGCAATCTCCACACCACCGCGGCCTGGACGCTGATCGGGCTGTGGGCGTTCGCGATCTTCTGGCACTTCACGACCGGAGAGTGGCGCCAGTACATTCCGACGACCGAAAAACTGCTGGCGGTGGCGCATCATTATTCGGTTGGGATATTCAGCGGCGAGCCGCATCCGTACCAGGTGACCCCGCTGGCCAAGCACAACCCGCTGCAGCGCGTGGCTTATCTGATCGTGAAGCTGCTGATCAACCCTCTGATCTGGGTCACCGGCCTGCTCTATCTCTATTACAGCGACCTGGTCCGGGCGGGCCTGCTGAACTGGGGCCTGGAGCCGATCGCCCTCGCGCACACGGCTGCCGCTTTCATGATGCTCATTTTCACGATCACGCACATCTATCTGGCGACCACGGGCCATACACCGCTGGCGTACATCAAGGCAATGATCACAGGCTGGGAGGAGGTCGATCAGGCCTAGCAGGTCAGCGCGGCGCGGCATAACTCAGGGAAGCGGGATAATAATGGCGACAGGAGACGCAAGAGGAGTTACAGCCATGGATCCGGCAAGCGCGCGCACACTGCGCAGCTCGGCAAAAGAGGCCTGCGGGCTACTGAGCGTGCTCGCGCATGAAGACCGTCTCGTCCTGCTGTGCCACATCGCGCATGACGAGCACAGCGTCGGGGAGCTGGAAGAACTGCTCGACATCCATCAGCCGTCGCTCTCGCAGCAGCTCGGCGTGCTGCGGCGCGAGGGGCTGGTGCAAACCCGCCGCGAGGGCAAGAAGATCTATTACCGGCTGAAAAGCAAGGAAGCGCTCGCGATCATCGATTCGCTGTATGAGCAGTTCTGCGGTAACAAGCCGGCCGCCCGCCGTCCGCCGAAACCGCTCGCGAGCCCGTTGCCGGTCAAGCGAAACTCCACCAGCAAAAAGCCCGGCAGCGCCGGGCTCAGGACGTAGCGGGGCAGCCTTACCGAACCAGGTAAGCCGACCCGGTGTACGCCGTCACGGGTGCGCGCGGGTCCGAGTCGGACGGCGCGAAAAAGATGTCCTTGCCCAGGCGGTAGGTGTAGCCGCATTGCCGCATGTTCATGTTGAACGCGGGCAGCGCGACATCGACGCAGCGCTGTCCGCTGTCGTCCATCTTCCAGGATCCGATGGCCTCGCTGGAGCCGTGGCCCTCCTTGTTGTGGACCATGCCGATCACCACGCCGTCGGCGCGCATGTTCATGTACGCGTCGGCATCGGGTGCGATGCGCACGACACGCAGGTCGCCGAGCGCCTGCACCTCGGCCGTCGTCGCGAGTTTCTGCGCGCCGCGATCCAGCAGTTCACCCAGCGTGGATTGCGCCTGCGCGGCACTTGCGAGAACAAAGGCACCCAGCAAGAGCGAAGTCTTCAGCAGTTTCATCACGAGTCCCTCCAGCGGCGATCCTGCCTGAACTTTATAGCCAGTCCATGCTGAACTTTATAGCCAGTCCATGGCTCAGCGGCAAGCGGAGAACTACGCGGTACAGTCCACAGTTCAGCGCCACGCCTATAGAACGAGGATGAAGATGCTGCACAAACATCGCTCCAAGATGGTCACCGAAGGGCCGTCCCGCGCCGCGCACCGGGCCTTCTTGCGCGCCACCGGCTTCGACGACGAGGACATGGACAAATCGCTTGTCGCCATCATCAGTTCGGCCGGCGACAACACACCCTGCTCGCAGTCGCTCGGACCACAAGCCGACAACGCCCGGCTCGGAGTGGCCGAAGGCGGCGGCGTGCCGGTCGTCATGACCACCATCTCGGTTTCGGACGGGACCTCGATGAATCACGACGGCATGCGAATGAGCCTGCTGTCGCGCGAACTGATTGCCGACAGCATCGAAGTGGCGGTGCGCGCGCACGGCTACGACGCGCTGGTCGGTTTCGGCGGCTGCGACAAGACGCTGCCTGGCACGATGATGGGGATGGTGCGGCTTAACGTGCCGTCGGTGTTCGTGTACGGCGGCTCGATGCTGCCGGGCCATTCACCCGACGGCACCGAGAACACGGTGCTCACGGCAATCGAGGGCACGGGGCGCTACCAAACCGGCGAAATCTCGCTGGAGCAATTGGCGGGCATCGAACGCACCTGCGCGATGACGGTGGGCTCGTGCCCGGGCCAGTTCACCGCCAACACGATGGCGATGGTCGGCGAGGCGCTGGGCTTGTCGTTCCTCGGCTCGGCCACGATTCCCGCGGTCTACAGCGAGCGTTTCGCACTGGCGCGCCGCGCCGGCCGGCGTGTGATGGAGATCCTGCGCCGGGCCGGGCCGTTGCCGCGGGACCTCGTCACGCGCAAGAGCCTGGAGAACGCTTGCGCCGCCGTTGCGGCAACCGGCGGCTCGACGAACGCCGCACTGCACATCCCGGCAATCGCCCACGAAGCGGGTATCCGCTTCACGCTCGACGATGTGGCGCAGGTGTTCAATCGCACGCCGCTGATCGCCGACATGAGCCCGGGCGGACGCTATCTGGCCCGTGACCTGAACGTGGTGGGCGGTGTGCCGGTGATGCTGAATGCGCTGCTCAAGGGCGGCTTCTTGCATCCGGAGGCGTTGACGATCACGGGCCAGACGCTGGCCGAAGCGCTGGCGGCGCACCCCGGCGCGGACGGCAGGATCGTGCGCAGTTGCGACGCGCCGCTGCACCCCACGGGAGGCCTCGTCGTTCTCAAGGGCAACCTGTGCCCCGATGGCGCGCTGCTGAAGATCGCGGGCTTGAAGTCGCTGTCGTTCGACGGCCGGGCGCGCGTGTTCGAAACCGAAGAAGAATGCATGAAGGCGGTGTCGGCCAGCGCCTACCAGGCCGGTGATGTGCTCGTGATCCGCAACGAAGGGCCGAAGGGCGGGCCCGGTATGCGCGAGATGCTCAGCGTCACGGCTGCGATTTATGGACAGGGTATGGGCGAGAAGGTGGCGCTGCTGACCGATGGCCGCTTCTCCGGCGCCACCCGCGGCATGTGCATTGGCTACGCCAGCCCCGAGGCCGCGGCGGGTGGCGCCATCGCGCTGGTGCGCAACGGCGACCGCATTACGGTCGACGCGGTCGCTTGCAGGATTGAATTGCACGTGAGCGATGCGGAGCTGGCCGCGCGCAAGGTAGCCTGGACGCCGTACGCGCGCGAGCGGCTGGCCGGCGTGCTGCAAAAATATGCCCGCCTGGTCGGCCCGACCCACGAAGGCGCGGTCACTCATTCGGGCCATGCGGACTGGCCGTACCCGCCTAAGGATGACTCATGAAGATCGGTTTTTGCGGTGCCGGATTGATGGGTGCGCCGATGATGCGCAGGCTGCTTGCCGCCGGCCACGAGGTCAAGGTCTGGAACCGTACGGCGGCCAAGGCGGCTGCGCTGGCGAGCTTGGGCGCACAAGTGGTGGGCACGCCAGCGCAGGCGGCGAGCGGCGTTGACGGCTTGCTGATGTGCCTCATGGACGCCGCGGCGGTCGAGTCGGTGGTGTTCGGCGATCAGGGCGTCGCGCGGGCCAGCGGCCTGAAGTGGCTGGCGGACCACTCGAGCATTTCACCGGATGCGACTCGCAGCCTGGCCGGGCGTTTGGCCGCCGCGTGCGGCGCGGACTGGATCGATGCGCCCGTGTCCGGCGGCGTCGCAGGCGTGCAAGCAGGCACGTTGGCGATCTTCGTCGGAGGGCCGTCCACTCATTTCGAGCAGGCCGCCGCCGTCATGCGCGCCTATGCCGGCAACATCACGCCGCTGGGAACGTCCGGTGCCGGGCAGGCCGCGAAACTGTGCAATCAGACCATCGTGGCCGCCACGATCGTTGCCATCGCCGAGGCAGTCGCTTTCGCGCAGCGCAATGGCATCGACGTCGACAAGCTGGCGCCGGCACTGGCCGGCGGCTGGGCCGACTCCAAGCCGTTTCAGGTTTTCGTGCCCCGCATGATCCGGGCGCAAAGTCAATCGATCGGCGCGCTCTGGACCATGCTCAAGGACGTGGACACGGTGATCGCCACCGCGCAAAAGAGCGGTGTACCGATGCCGCTCACCGCCAGCGTGCAGCAAACGCTG
>DATNBX010000052.1:0-5157 GCA_035571795.1 Ramlibacter sp. | reverse complement strand
CACGAGGGCGAGGGCCTCGTCGGTACCGATGCCGGTTTGCGCCACCAATTGCCAGCCCACGGCGCCGCCCAAATGCTCAGCCAGACAGCGCGCCAGAGGCAGCGCCAGCGCCTGGGCCTGGTCGGGAACGCCGACGCCCGCAGCGGACGAATCGCCCACCACCAGTAGCCTGAGCACCGGCTCACCGTCGCCGACCTCGCCTTCGCGCGGCCCCGCCGCTTCCGGCAGCCGCAAGGCATTGCGCTTCAGCCACTTCGCCTGCGGCACCAATACCGGCCCGAGCGCGACCCTGGCAGCCAGGAGGCCCGCGGCGGCCTTCATTTTGCTGCCAGTGCCTTGCGGATCTGCTCCAGCACATCCTTGGCGCTGGCCGGAATTGGCGTTCCGGGGCCGTAGATGCCTTTGACGCCGGCTTGGTAGAGAAAGTCGTAGTCCTGCTGGGGAACGACACCGCCGACGAACACGATGATGTCGTCGGCGCCCTGCTTCTTCAGCTCGCTGATGATCGCCGGCACCAAGGTCTTGTGGCCGGCTGCCAGGGTGCTGACGCCCACGGCGTGGACGTCGTTCTCGATCGCCTGACGCGCGCACTCTTCGGGCGTCTGGAACAGCGGCCCGATGTCGACATCGAACCCCAGGTCGGCAAACGCTGTCGCGACGACTTTGGCGCCGCGATCGTGCCCGTCCTGGCCCAGTTTGGAAATCATGACCCGCGGCCGGCGGCCTTGCTCTTCGGCGAACGCGGCAATTTCGGACTTCAGTTTTTCCCAGCCCTCGGCCGAGTCATAAGCTGCTGCATACACACCGGTCACCTTTTGCGTATCGGCGCGGTGGCGCCCGAACACTTTCTCCAGCGCATCCGAAATTTCGCCCACAGTGGCGCGCAGGCGGACGGCACGAATGGTCAGATCGAGCAGGTTGCCGTCGCCCTTCGCGGCGGCGGCGGTCAGCGCCTCGAGCGCGGCGTGCACCTTGGCGCCGTCACGCGCTTGCCGGACCGCCTTCAATCGCGCGATCTGCTGCTCGCGCACCATCACATTGTCGACTTCGCGGATCTCGAGATGCTCTTCCTCGTCCAGCCGGTACTTGTTGACGCCGACGATCACGTCCTTGCCCGAATCGATGCGCGCCTGCTTTTCGGCCGCCGCCGCCTCGATCTTCAGCTTGGCCCAGCCGGAGTCGACCGCACGCGTCATGCCGCCCATGGCCTCGACCTCTTCGATGATGGTCCAGGCGGCGTCCGCCATGTCCTGCGTCAGCTTTTCCATCATGTAGCTGCCGGCCCAGGGGTCGATCACGTTCGTGATATGCGTCTCCTCCTGGATGATGAGCTGGGTGTTGCGCGCGATACGGGCCGAGAACTCGGTGGGCAGCGCGATCGCCTCGTCGAACGAATTGGTGTGCAGCGATTGCGTGCCGCCAAACACCGCCGCCATTGCCTCGATCGCCGTGCGCACGATGTTGTTGTACGGGTCCTGCTCGGTCAGCGACCAGCCCGAAGTCTGGCAGTGCGTGCGCAACATCAGGCTCTTGGGGCTCTTCGCGCCGAAGCCCTTCATGATGCGGCACCACAGCAGGCGTGCCGCCCGCATCTTGGCCACCTCCAGGTAGAAGTTCATCCCGATGGCCCAGAAGAACGACAGCCGGCCGGCGAAGCCATCGACGTCCAGGCCCTTGGCCAGGGCCGTCTTCACGTATTCCTTGCCGTCGGCCAGCGTGAAGGCCAGCTCGAGCGCCTGGTTCGCACCGGCCTCCTGCATGTGGTAGCCCGAAATCGAGATCGAGTTGAACTTCGGCATGTTCTTCGCCGTGTACTCGATGATGTCGCCGATGATCCGCATGCTCGGCTTGGGCGGGTAGATGTACGTGTTGCGGACCATGAACTCCTTCAGGATGTCGTTCTGGATGGTCCCCGACAGCTGGTCCTGCGACACGCCCTGCTCTTCCGCCGCGACGATGTAGCCGGCCAGCACCGGCAGCACCGCGCCGTTCATCGTCATCGACACCGACACCTTGTCGAGCGGAATGCCGTCGAACAGGATCTTCATGTCCTCGACCGAGTCGATCGCCACGCCGGCCTTGCCGACGTCACCGGTCACGCGTGGATGGTCGCTGTCGTAGCCGCGGTGGGTCGCCAGGTCGAAGGCGACGGAAACGCCCTGCCCGCCGCCGGCCAGGCCCTTGCGATAGAACGCGTTCGACTCCTCGGCCGTCGAGAAGCCCGCGTACTGGCGGATGGTCCAGGGCCGGGCCGCATACATCGTGGCCTGCGGCCCGCGCAGATAGGGTTCGAAGCCCGGCAGGGTGTCGGTGTGCGGGACGCCTTTGAGGTCGCGCGCCGTGTACAGCGGCTTGACTGCGATAGCGTCGGGCGTCACCCAGTCGAGCGCGTTCAGGTTGCCGCCCGGAGCGGTCTTGGCGGCGGCCAGGGCCCAGGCTTCGAGGTTGGACGGCGCGAATTCGGGGTCGGGCTGGCTCATGGATCGATTTTCCGGTGATTGCGGCAATTAGGCGTTTACCCTGCATCATACATGATTCATAATTATTGATAAAGAATTTTATTCGACTTAGAATCCGTCCATGGTCTCCGTTTCGCTTGCCCCTCGCGCCCTGTACCAGGAAGTGGCCGAGCTGCTGCGCCAGCGCATCTTCAAGCGTGAACTGGAGCCCGGCAGCTGGATCGACGAGATGAAGCTGGCCGAGGAATACGGCATCAGCCGAACGCCGCTGCGAGAGGCGTTGAAGGTGCTTGCCGCCGAGGGCCTGGTGACGATGAAGGTGCGCCGCGGCGCCTACGTAACCGAAGTATCGGAAACGGATCTGGCCGACGTCTATCACCTGCTCTCGCTGCTGGAGAGCGACGCGGCCGGCGTCGTGGCGCAGCGCGCCACCGATGCGCAGCTCAAGGAACTGCAGACCCTTCATAAAGAGCTGGAAGCCGCAGCCGGCAACCGCGACAAGTTCTTCGCCGTCAACGAGCGCTTCCACATGCGCCTGCTGCAGATCGCCGGCAACCGCTGGCGCGACCAGATGGTGGCCGACCTGCGCAAGGTCATGAAGCTGAACCGGCACCAGTCGCTGCTCAAGTCGGGCCGGATCGAGGACTCGCTGCGCGAGCATCGCGCCGTCATGGAGGCCTTGGCCAGGCGCGACGCCAGGGCCACCGTCAAGCGGATGCAGGAGCATTTCCGCAATGGGCTGGAAGCCGCGGCTTGACGCGTTTCGCTCGGCCTTGATGGCGCTGTCGAATCCCTGCGGAGTAAAAAGCTCGCAGGGTGTTCAACATTGACAGTGCCTCGAGCCCTCGCCTAGCATTTGTCTATCTTTGGGGCCAGGCATAGCCAGTGGCGCCCAACCCACATTACCGGAGAACAGACAACATGATTCGTCACTTCTTGCGCGTCGCGGCCGCGTCATTCACGCTGGCTTTCGCAGCGGTGTCGCTTGCCCAGA
Source organism: Ramlibacter sp. (assembly GCA_035571795.1). Classification (GTDB taxonomy): domain Bacteria; phylum Pseudomonadota; class Gammaproteobacteria; order Burkholderiales; family Burkholderiaceae_C; genus Ramlibacter. Next base: position 1,704 of record DATNBX010000052.1, on the reverse strand, counting down.
ACATTTCGATCGGAACGGGCGGCACCGGCGGGGTCTACTACCCCATGGGCGGCGGCCTGGCCGCATTGCTGTCCAAGTATGTCCCCGGCATGCAAGCCACCGCGGAAGTCACCGGCGGCTCCATCGACAACCTGAAGCTGATCGGCACGGAAAAGCCCTACATCGGCTTCACGATGGCCGATGCCGCGCTGGAAGCTGCGAAAGGCGAAGACAAGTTCAAGGGCAAGAGTGTCCCGCTGCGCACGCTGATGGTCCTGTATCCCAACCGGATGCACATCGTCTCGACCGAAGGCCGCGGCGTGATCAAGCTTGCCGACCTGAAGGGCAAGCGCATCTCCACTGGTTCGCCCGGCAGCGCGACCGAAGTGATGGCCTTCCGCATCCTGGAAGCGGCCGGCATCGACAAGGACAAGGACGTCAAGCGCGAGCGGCTCGGCGTCGCCGAATCCGTCAACGCGATCAAGGACAACAAGATCGACGCCTTCTTCTGGGTCGGCGGCCTGCCGACGGCATCCGTCACGGACCTGGCCAACACGCCCGGCACCAGGATCAAGATGATCGACCACGCCGAGGTGGTGGCCAAGATGAACCAGAAATACGGCAATCTCTACGTGGAAGACACGATTCCCAAGTCGATGTACAAGGGCATGGATGCCGACAACAAGCAGGCCACGGTGATGAACCTGCTGGTGGCGCACGAAAAGATGGACGACAAGACCGCATACAACATCGTCAAGACGATCTTCGAGCGCAAGGCCGATATGGTGGCGGTGCACAAGGAGGCCGAGAACTTCAAGCTGGAGAGCCAGAAAGCCGCGGCCAGTCCGATTCCTTTCCATCCCGGCGCCGTGAAGTACTTCGCCGAAAAAGGCGTCAAGCTGAACTGACGGATGATTTGAGCGCCCCGCCGACCGGCGGGGTTTTTGTTTGAGCACGCCGTCTCCGCGAGGGGCAACACATGACCGGGACCGACAAACAAGTGCCGATGACCAACCAGGCCGCCGCCGTGGCGAGCGAAGCCGCGGTCATCAGCGACGAAGCCCTGCAGAAGGCGCAGGAGTTCATCGAGGAAGAAGAAGGAGCGGCCAACCGCCTGGCCGGCTGGCGTGCGGCGGTCGTGACGTTGCTGGCCGTCGCGGTGTCGCTGTATCACCTCTACGCGGCGTACGGCATTGTTCCCGCCCAGGTGCTGCGGCCGGTGCACGTGGGGGTGGTGCTGCTCCTGACGTTCCTGCTGTTTCCGGTCGCCAAGCGCTTCCGCCACCGCATCATGTGGTGGGACATCGTCGTCGCGGGGCTGGCGATCGCGTCCGTGGTCTACATGATCGAGGGCGGTGACGACCTCATGGACCGCAACACGACGCCCGATGCCTGGGACATCTTCTTCGGCGTGGCGCTGGTCGTGCTGGTGATGGAAGCGATGCGGCGCACCGCCGGCTGGATCATGCCGGCGGTCACCGGCGCCTTCGTCGCCTATGCGCTGTTCGGCGCCTATCTGCCGAGCCCGTGGACGCACAAGGGCTACGAGGTGGCCCGGCTGGTGGGCCATCTCTACATGACACTGGAGGGGATTTTCGGCGTCGCGGTGGACGTCTCATCGTCGCTGATCATCCTGTTCACGATCTTCGGCGCCTTCCTGCAGTTCTCCGGGGCCGGCAAGTTCTACATCGATTTCTCGTTCTCGGCGATGGGCGGCAAGCCGAC
>DATNBX010000051.1:0-7718 GCA_035571795.1 Ramlibacter sp. | reverse complement strand
GACGGGAGCTTGCGTGCGAAGCCGTACCAGCCGCAGCGCCACAGCGCGGGCGCGTCAGGCCGGCTCGTCATTGGCTTCGTCGCCGCCCGGAGCGGCGATGGCCAGGCGGGCGATCCGGTAGCGGATCTGCCGCAGGCTCAGGCCCAGCCGCTGCGCCGCGGCGGTGCGGTTGAAGCCGCTCTCGTGCAATGCCTGCACCAGGATTTCGCGCTCCTGCTGGTCCAGGTAGGCCTGCAGGTCGGCCGGCACCGCGGCGGCGACCTGGGGCAGCGGCGCGGGGGCCGCCGCCTCCCGCGCGAGCGGCGGTGGCGCCTGGGTGGGCGCGAAGTCGACTTGCAGTTCCTCCCCGTCGCTCAAGGCCACGGCCCGGTGCAGCAGGTTCTCCAGCTCGCGCACGTTGCCGCCCAGCGGATGCGCACTGAGCTGCTCGACCACGGCGGGCGAAAGCACCGGCGAGGGCATGCCCGACTCCTGGGCGATGCGTGCCAGCAGGGCTTCGCACAGCGCGGGAAGATCTTCGCGCCGCTCGCGCAGCGGCGGCACCATGATCTCGATCACGTTCAGGCGGTAGTACAGGTCCTGGCGGAAACGCCCCGCATGCACGTCGGCCACCAGGTCCTTGTGGGTCGCGCTGACGATGCGCACGTCCACCGCGTCTTCCTGGGTGGACCCGAGCGCGCGCACCTGCCGCTCCTGGATCGCGCGCAGCAGCTTCGATTGCATCGCCAGCGGCAGGTCGCCGATCTCGTCGAGAAACAGCGTGCCGCCGCGCGCGGCCTGGAAATAGCCCTCGCGGTCCTGATTGGCGCCGGTGTAAGAGCCCTTCTTGGCGCCGAAGAACTCGGCTTCCAGCAGGGACTCGGGGATCGCGCTGCAGTTGACGGCCACGAACGCGCCTTCGGCGCGATGGCTGCAGGCGTGGATGGCCCGTGCCACCAGTTCCTTGCCGGTGCCGGACTCGCCGCGCACCAGCACCGGCGCCATGCTGCGCGCCACCTTGACGATGCGCTCCTTGACGCTGCGCATTGGCTGCGACTCGCCGACCAGGCGCTGCAGTGCCGCCTGCCCGCCGGGCGCCCGCTCGTTGCCGGCGGCCGGCCGGGCGGCCCCGGCGACGGTGCGCGGCCGCATCGCGGCGCCGCTGTCCTGGATGGCCGAGGCGACCACGCTGCGAAACTGCTTGAGGTCCACCGGCTTGGTGAGGTAGTCGAAAGCGCCGGCCTTGAGCGCCTCCACGGCGTTCTCCGCCGATCCGTAGGCAGTCATGACGACGCAGCGTTCGGAGCGCTGCTGCGCCAGCATGCGATGCAGCAATTCCAGCCCAAGGCCGTCGGGCAGCCGCATGTCGGTGATCACGGCGTCGAACTTCTTGGCCTGAAGTTGCTCCCACGCCTCCGCCAGTGTTCCGGCCGCGTCGACGCGGTAGCCCTCACGCAGCAAGGTGAGCTCGTACAAGGTCCGCAGGTCGGGCTCGTCATCGACGACCAGAACCTGGGCGGGTGCGGTGGAGCCGTTGGACATCAGGCTGCTATTTTGTCAAATGAAGGGGCGCCCGCAAGAGGGCCCGTCGGCGCCCGGAAGCTGACGAAAAATTCGTTGCCTTCGCGCACGCTGCCGCCGTCACCGGCCGCAACCCGGCGATAGCTCACGGTCCCGCCATGGCGCTCGCACAGCTCGCGGCAGATGAAAAGGCCCAAGCCGCTGGAGCGGCTTTCCGAAGAAACGAACGGCTCGAACAGGTGCTGCCGCACCGTGGGATTCAACGGCCCGCCATCGCTCCAGACCTGCAGGCTGGCCTGCCCGAAGACCACCTGCGTCGAAACACGGATCGAATCGGGTTGCTGGCCGGCGTAGCGCAGGGCGTTGTCAAGCAGATTGACCAGCACCCGGCGCAGGTGGTCGGAGTCGAAACACACCTGCGCGCCTGCCGCCTGCAGTGCGAGCTGCAGCCTGGCGCCGCTGCCGGTCTGCGCCGCCCAGTCGCCGCAGGCGGCAGCGACCACCGGGTCCAGTTCGAGCACCGGCGGCCCGCCCGGATGACCCTGGTGCTGCACGCGCGAGATGTCCAGGATTTCGTCGACGATCCGGGCCAGCCGCTGGGCGTTCTTTTTCACCAGGAAACTCAGCTGCTTGAGCGCGGGCTCGCGCAGATCCTCCTCCATCAACGCATTGGCCTGGGCGATCGCCGCCAGCGGATTGCGGATTTCGTGCGCCACGGCGGCCGACATCCGGCCCATCGCCGCCAGCTTCTCGGTGCGCAGCCGCGCTTCCATTTCGCGCAGGTCTTGCAGAAACATCACGCACAGGCTTTCGGCCGGATTGTCCTGGGACGGCGTCAGGCGCGTGCGGACATGCAGCCGGCGCGCCCCGGCGCCGTCGCCCTCCAGCGAAACCTCTTCCCGCTGAGGCTGGCGCTGCCCGAAGGTGCTCCGCGCCAGCTCCATCATCGGAAGCCAGTCGCCCTGGCCCGTCAAGTCGAACGGTGCGTCGTTGCCGGGCCCGAACCCCAGCAGTGCGCGTGCCGCCGGATTGGCTGCCTGTACCCGGCCGTCGGCATCGACCACCAGAATGCCGTCGGCCAGCGTTTCTATCACCAGCTGGTTGACCTGGGCCTGGATTCGGGCGGCCCGCCGGCTGCGCCTGGCCGCACGTTCCTCGCGCGCCAGCCGGGCGGCCATCTGGTTGGTCAGCAAAGCGAGCGCGAAATAGCCGGTGCCGGTCAAGCCGGCCTGCAGGAAGCGCGCGGCGGTTTCGGCCGGAGCATGCAGGGACAGCACCCAGGCATCGCTCAGCAGAAGCAGGGCGACGCCCGCTGCCGTCCCCAGCGCCAGCAAGCCCGATCCCAGCACCGAACCCATCAGCACCGGCAAGGCGAACAGCGGCGTGTAGTTGATGCCGCCGGCTTGCAGGAATTGCAGGCTCGAAAAGGCCACCAGATCCACCCCGATGGTGGAGACCCATTGCGGATCGAAAGCGTTGCCGCGCTGCGACGGCTGCGTCAGCATGCGCACCGCCATTGCCGATGCGAGATAGGCGCAGCACAGACCGATCAGCCAGCGGCTGACGTTGAGTGCGGGAACCAGCACGAACAACGTCGCGAGCAGCGCCAGCAGGACCATCGCGATCGCGACGCGTGCCGTCATGAAACCGCGCCAGAGCCGTTCGAATGCCGAGTCGCGGACCAGTCCGGCCGGCACCGCCGTGAAAGCGAAGTCGGACTGCAGCGCCGGCAAATCAGCTCCCGGCGCGCAGGCGGTGTTCGGCGCAGCAGTAGAGCCGGCCGCCGGGTCCCGGCAGTGCGTCGGTGCGTGGCAGATGGACCAGGCAGACCGGGCACTGGACCATGTCTTGCGGCTGTCGCGTCGCCGCACCGGGGGGGGACTTGGGCGCGGCGCCGGCTGGGCCCTCGCGGGATGCGTCGCCGCGCCGGTTGGCGCGCCAGTACCAGAAGACGGCGAGCACGATCGCCAGCACCAGCAGATATTTCATGCCGGCCGCCCGAGCACCACTTCGAGCACGAAACGCGAGCCGGCGTACGCCAGCAGCAACAGCAGCGAGCCGGCGTACAGCACGCGCACCGCCTTGCGGCCCCGCCAGCCGAAGCGAAAGCGCCCCAGCAGCAGGAACGCGAATACCAGCCATGAGAGGATGGAGAACACAGTCTTGTGGTCCCACTTGAAGCTGCGTCCCTGGCCGTACAGCGTTTCACTGAACAACAGGCCGGCCAGCAGCGTGGCCGACAGCAGGATGAAGCCGGCGGTGGCGAAACGGAACGTCAGTCGTTCCAGCGTCAGCAGCGGCACCCCGGCGTGGGGGTCGGCTGCCAGGCGGATCTGCTTTTCGGCGCGGGTCATCATCCAGGCGTGGACGACTGCGGCCGCGAACAGGCCGTAGGAGGCGATGCCCAGCGCCCAGTGCAAGGGCAGCCAGGGCGAAGCGGCCGGATGCAACGGCGTGCCCGGAAATACCAGCGTGAGCAGCACGGCGACCGAGCCCAGCCCAGCCAGCGCCCAGCGCGCTTCCAGCTGCGGGAACATCTGCCGCTCGACCGCGTACCCGGTGAGCACCAGCCAGGCGGTGACCGACAGCGCGGGTGCGAACCCGAAGCGCGGCGGCGAGCCGAACAGGCCAGAAGCCAGCACGAGGGCGTGCAGCAGCCACGCGGCCAGCAGAGCCATGCGGGAGGCCTGCTCGGACAGCCGGGATGCGCCCGCAGCCGGCACCGCGTAGGCCGCCGCTGCGGCCAGGGTCAGCACCAAGCTCGCGGGGGAAGCACTGGCTAGAATCATAGTCCACAGTTTAGCCTCGCTTCGCCGGCGCGCAGCCGGATAGCTCCTCCATCACGCAAAATCCGCGTCGCGCCTGATGCGGATCACGTAAGGCATCTTCTATGGCCTCCGCGCTCTCCGACAAACTCTCCCGTCTGGCCAAGGAAATCCGCGGCCAGGCCCGCATCACCGAAGCCAATGTGCAGGACATGCTGCGTGAGGTCCGCATGGCGCTGCTCGAGGCCGACGTGGCCTTGCCGGTCGTGCGCGACTTCATTGCCCGGGTCAAGGACAAGGCGATGGGGCAGGAAGTGCTGGGCTCGCTGTCGCCGGGCCAGGCGCTGGTGGGCATCGTCAACCGCGAACTCGCCGCCACCATGGGACAGGGAGTCAGCGACATCAATCTGCAGGCGCAGCCGCCGGCGGTGATCCTGATGGCGGGCCTGCAGGGCTCCGGCAAGACCACCACCACGGCCAAGCTGGCCAAGCACCTGATCGAGAAGCGCAGGAAGAAGGTACTGACGGTCTCGGGCGACGTGTATCGCCCGGCGGCGATCGAGCAGCTCAAGACGGTGACTAGGCAGGCTGGCGCCGAATGGTTTCCGAGTTCGCCCGACCAGAAGCCGGTGGACATCGCCAGGGCGGCGCTGGACCATGCCAGGCGGCAATATTTCGACGTGCTGCTGGTGGATACCGCCGGGCGTCTGGCGATCGATGAAGTCCTGATGCGTGAGATCAAGGAACTGCATGCGGCGCTCAACCCGGTCGAGACCCTGTTCGTGGTCGATGCGATGCAGGGGCAGGATGCCGTCAATACGGCCAAGGCATTCAAGGAAGCCTTGCCGCTGACCGGCATCGTCCTGACCAAGATGGACGGCGACTCGCGCGGCGGCGCGGCGCTGTCGGTGCGGCAGGTCACCGGCGCACCGATCAAGTTCGCGGGGGTGAGCGAGAAGATCGACGGGTTGGAAGTGTTCGACGCCGAGCGCCACGCCGGGCGCATATTGGGGATGGGCGACATCGTGGCCCTGGTCGAACAGGTCACGGCCGGCGTCGACATGGAGGCGGCGCAGAAGCTCGCGGCCAAGGTCAAGAGCGGCGTGGGCTTCGACCTGAACGACTTCCTGTCGCAGATCCAGCAGATGAAGAGCATGGGCGGGCTGTCGACGCTGATCGACAAACTGCCCGCGCAGATGGCGGCCAAGGCCGGCCAGGTCGACATGGACAAGGCCGAGCGCGAGATCAAGCGCAAGGAAGGCATCATCCAGAGCATGACGCCGCTGGAGCGCCGCAAGCCCGAACTCATCAAGGCCACCCGCAAGCGCCGCATCGCCGCCGGCGCCGGAGTTCACGTGCAGGAAGTCAACCGCCTGCTCAATGAGTTCGAGCAGATGCAGGGCATGATGAAGAAGATGAAGGGCGGCGGGCTGATGAAGATGATGAAGCGCATGGGCGGCGGCAAGGGCGGCCTGCCCAAGATGCCGTTCTGAATAGGAGGGGCGGGGGATCAGGGATCGGGGACGCGCCCTGGCCCCCGGCCCTGGCCCCTTCTCTAAACCACTTCGCCGCGCAGCCAGCGCTGGGTCGCCTCGGTAATGAGGATATCCACCATTTGCCCGGCCAGCCCCGGCGCCGCCGGGAACAGCACCAGCCGGTTGCATTCGGTGCGCCCGGTCAGCAATGAGGGGTCCTTGTGCGCCGGGCCCTCCACCAGCACGCGTTGAATGGTGCCCTGGCGGCTGGCGCTGATCGCGCGCACGTTCTCGTCGAGCCTGGCCTGCAGCCGCTGCAAACGTTCGAGCTTGGCCTGGTAAGGCGTCTGGTCGCCCAGGTTGGCCGCGGGGGTGCCCGGGCGCGGGCTGAAGATGAAACTGAAGCTGTTGTCGTAGCCGACGTCGTCGACCAGCTTCATCATCTTGGCGAAGTCGTCCTCGGTCTCGCCGGGAAAGCCGACGATGAAATCGCTGGACAGCGCCAGCTGCGGGCGGATCGCGCGCAATTTGCGGACGGTGCTCTTGTATTCAAGCGACGTGTAGCCGCGCTTCATCGCCGCGAGGATGCGGTCGCTGCCGTGCTGCACCGGCAGATGCAGATGGCTCACCAGCTTGGGCACCTTGGCGTATACGTCGATCAGGCGCTGCGTGAACTCGCCAGGGTGGCTGGTGGTGTAGCGGATACGCTCGATGCCCGGAATATCGGCAACGTATTCGATCAGCAGCGCCAAGTCGGCTATCTGCGCCGTGTCCGCCATCGTGCCCCGGTAGGCGTTCACGTTCTGGCCGAGCAGGGTGACTTCCTTGACGCCCTGGTCGGCCAGTCCGGCCACTTCGACCAGCACGTCCTCGAAGGGGCGCGACATTTCTTCGCCCCGGGTGTAAGGCACCACGCAATAGCTGCAATATTTGGAGCAGCCTTCCATGATGCTGACGAACGCGATGGCGCCTTCCACGCGGGCTGGCGGCAGGTTGTCGAATTTTTCGATCTCGGGAAAGCTGATGTCCACCTGCGGCCGCCCTTGCTGCTCGCGCATTCGCAGCAGCTCGGGCAGGCGGTGCAGCGTCTGCGGCCCGAACACCACGTCCACGTAAGGCGCCCGCTCGATGATGGCCGCGCCTTCCTGGCTCGCCACGCAGCCGCCCACGCCGATCAGCACGCCTTTCGCCTTCAGGTGCTTGACGCGCCCGAGGTCACTGAAGACCTTCTCCTGCGCTTTCTCGCGCACCGAGCAGGTGTTGAACAGGATCAGGTCGGCTTCATCGACGTTCGCCGTCGGCTCATACCCCTGCGCCGCGCTCATCACGTCGGCCATCTTGTCCGAGTCGTACTCGTTCATCTGGCAGCCGAAGGTCTTGATGAAGACTTTCCTGGGCAATCGAGACTCCGTGTTCGCCGCCGGGGCGGCTACGGCTTGCTTGAAGCGGTTCTGCGCTGCACTCATGATGATTACCGGCGCGCGCCGAAGATGATGTCCAGCAGCTCGCCAAAGCGCTTGAAGCCGTCGGCGCCGCCCGTGGAGAACGCACCGCCGAGCTTGCGGTACTCCTCGTCCGTGAGCATCCAGACTTCGTGCACCAGGCCGGCGGCGTCGCGGCGGTAGACCACCGGCAAATCCTTGCCGACGATGCTGCCGGACAGCACCAGCATGTTGTTGAGGTCGCGGATGCGCGAGCCGGGGGAAAGCCGTTCGGGTTTGCCGTTGATCGTGATTTGCGGTGGCGCCTTCACGAGCATGCGTCCGAGCACGACGTCCTTGGGCGCCGAGCGCTCGATGCCTTGCGCGAAGGCAGGGTTGGGGAGGGTGAAGATCAGGCCTGCCAGCGCCGCGCAAGCGGCCAGTGTGAGGCGGGCCAGCATCCTGTTGCAGCGGTTCATGGTGTCTTCCAGAGGCTGTCGAAGAAAAAAGGCGCTGCGCGCAGCGCCTGCCGGGGAGCGAAGTTTACCAAAGCGTAA
>DATNBX010000050.1:0-12127 GCA_035571795.1 Ramlibacter sp. | reverse complement strand
TCGAGCGCTTCAACGTCAATTACCACCTGGGGATCGACGGCATCTACTTCTGGTTCGTGCTGCTGACGGCGTTCATCAACCTGGTGGTGATCATCTCCGCGTGGGAAGTGATCACCGAGCGCGTCAACCAGTACATGGGCGCGTTCCTGATCCTGTCGGGATTCATGATCGGCGTGTTCTGCGCGCTCGACGGCATCCTGTTCTACGTGTTCTTCGAGGCCACGCTGATCCCGATGTACCTGATCATCGGCGTCTGGGGCGGGCCGAACAAGATCTACGCGGCCTTCAAGTTCTTCCTGTACACGCTGCTCGGGTCGCTGCTGATGCTGGTCGCGCTGGTGTACCTGTATACCAAGTCGGGCGGCAGTTTCGATATCGCCACGTGGCACAAGCTGCCACTGGGCCTGACGGCGCAGAGCCTGTTGTTCTTCGCGTTCTTCGCCGCGTTCGCGGTGAAGGTGCCGATGTGGCCGGTCCACACCTGGCTGCCCGACGTGCACGTGGAGGCACCCACCGGCGGCTCGGCGGTACTGGCGGCCATCATGCTGAAGCTGGGCGCCTACGGTTTCCTGCGGTTCTCGATGCCGATCGCCCCGGACGCCTCGCGCGAATGGGCCTGGCTGATCATCGGCTTGTCGCTGATCGCCGTCGTCTACGTCGGCCTGGTCGCGATGGTGCAGCAGGACATGAAGAAGCTGATCGCCTACTCGTCGGTAGCGCACATGGGCTTCGTGACGCTGGGCTTCTTCATCTTCAGCGACATCGGCGTGGCCGGCGGCCTGATCCAGATGATCGCGCACGGCTTCACGTCGGCCGCGATGTTCCTTTGCGTCGGCGTGCTGTACGACCGGGTGCATTCGCGCCAGATCGCCAGCTATGGCGGAGTGGTGAACACGATGCCCAACTTCGCGGCGTTCGCCATGCTGTTCGCCATGGCCAACTGCGGCCTGCCCGCCACGGCCGGTTTCGTGGGCGAGTGGATGGTGATCCTGGGGACCGTGAAGGCCAATTTCATGCTGGCCATCGCAGCGGCGTCCGCGCTGATCTTCGGCGCGGCCTACACGCTGTGGATGTACAAGCGGGTCTACCTCGGGCCGGTCGTCAACGACAAGGTGCGCCAGCTCACCGACATCAACAGCCGCGAGTTCCTGATGCTGGGCATGCTGGCCGTCGCGGTGCTCGCCATGGGCCTGTATCCGAAGCCATTCACCGACATCATGAACGCGTCGGTGGCCGACTTCATCAAGCACGTCGCGGCCTCCAAACTCTGAGTCAAGACAATGATCGACAAACTAAGCTGGATAAGCGTCTACCCCGAGCTGGTGCTGCTCGTCATGGGCTGCCTCATCGCCATCATCGACCTGGGCGTCAGCAGCCATCGCCGCACCTTCACCTATGTGCTCACCTTGGGCACGCTTGGCGTAGTGGCCTTCATGCAGGCGATGTACGCGGTCGGGGACCAGACGATCTACGGTTTCAACAACATGGTCGTGAGCGACCCGATGGGCAACTGGCTCAAGTGTTTCGCCGCGATTGCGATGATGGTGTGCCTGGTGTATGGACGCCCCTATGCGGCCGATCGCGACATGATGCGGGGCGGCGAGATGTTCACCCTGGCGATCTTCGCGTTGCTGGGCATTTTCGTGATGACCTCGGGCAGCAACTTCCTGGTCATCTACCTCGGCCTGGAACTGCTAACGCTGTCCAGCTATGCGCTGGTGGCGCTGCGGCGCGATCATGCCGCATCCACCGAGGCGGCGATGAAGTACTTCGTGCTCGGCGCGATGGCCAGCGGCTTCCTGCTCTACGGCCTTTCCATGCTGTATGGCGCGACCGGTTCGCTGGACATCGGTACCGTCTTCAAGATCGTGAACTCGGGTCAGGTGAAGCACCAGGTACTGGTGTTTGGCCTGGTCTTCATCGTGGCCGGGCTGGGCTTCAAGCTGGGCGCCGCGCCTTTCCACATGTGGATTCCGGACGTCTACCAGGGCGCCCCGACCGCGGTGACGATCATGATCGGCAGCGCGCCCGAGCTCGGCGCGTTCGCGATCTGCATCCGCCTGCTGGTGGAAGGCCTGCTGCCGCTGGCGATCGACTGGCAGCAGATGCTCGCCGTGATGGCGATCGCCTCGCTCATGATCGGCAACCTCGCCGCCATCGCCCAGACCAACTTGAAGCGCATGCTGGCCTATTCGACCATCGGCCAGATGGGTTTCGTGATGCTGGGCCTGCTGTCCGGCGTGGTCAACGGCAACACGCTGTCGGCCGCCAATGCCTACAGCTCGGCGATGTTCTACATCATCAGCTACGTGCTGACGACCCTGGCGAGCTTCGGGATCATCCTGTTGCTGGCACGGGAAGGTTTCGAGAGCGAGGAAATCTCCGACCTTGCCGGCCTGAACCAGCGCAGTCCGCTTTATGCCGGCGTGATGGCCGTCTGCCTGTTCTCGCTGGCCGGCGTGCCGCCGCTGGTGGGCTTCTACGCCAAGCTGGCGGTGCTGCAGGCGCTGGTGGCCTCTGGGCAGCCCATGTACATCGCGCTCGCGGTATTCGCCGTCGTCATGTCGCTGATCGGTTCGTTCTACTACCTGCGCGTGGTCAAGGTGATGTACTTCGACGCCCCGATTACCGCCACCACGGTATCGGCGCCGATCGACGTGCGCGTCGTGCTGTCGCTCAATGGCGCGCTGGTGCTGGTCCTGGGCATCCTGCCGGGCGGGCTGATGACGCTGTGCGCGCAGGCGATCATCAAGACGCTCGCAACCTGAGCCGGCGCCGGGCACCGTTCCGGCGCGCCGCATGACGGCCAATCCATGTCCGACGACAGCCATCTGATCGAGCGCAAGATCGGCAGCACGGAGCTGTTCAAGGGCCGGCTCCTGCATGCCTTTTGCGATACGGTGAAACTGCCGGACGGCTCGGAAGGCACGCGCGAGTACATCGTCCATCCCGGTGCCGTGATGATGATTCCCATGCTCGACGACGGGCGCCTCGTGCTGGAGCGGCAATACCGCCATCCGATGGGGCGGGTCGTGATCGAGTTCCCGGCGGGCAAGCTCGATCACGGCGAGGAGCCGCTCGCCTGTGCCCGGCGCGAACTGCTGGAGGAAACGGGATACGCCGCCCGCGAGTGGGCGCGCGCCGGGCTGATGCATCCCACGGTTGCCTATTCGACGGAGTCCATCCACATCTGGTTTGCCCGGGGCCTGGCCCTGCAGGAAAGCAAGCTCGACGAGGAAGAGTTCCTCGAAGTCATCACGGCCACGCCCGACGAGCTGCTCGCCTGGTGCCGGGACGGCCGCGTCACCGATTCGAAAACCATCATTGGCGCCTTCTGGATCCAGAACTTCCTGGCGGGGAAGTGGGATTTGGACTGGCAGTCATAATCACGCCCATGAAGGTGCTCAACCTCCAGTGCTCCAACAGCCACAGCTTCGAAGGGTGGTTCGCCTCGGAAGACGATTTCCAGGGCCAGCTGGGCCGTGGGCTGGTTGAATGCCCGTTGTGCGGCGACAGCGCCGTCACCAAGATGCTCACCGCTCCCAGGCTGAATCTGGGCGCTGTTCCGGCGCAAGCAAGGCAGGATGTCATGAGCGTGCCTGAGCCGTCGCTGCAAGCGGCCTGGATGAAGATGGTGCGCCACGTCATGGCCAACACCGATGATGTTGGCGAGCGTTTTCCCGAGGAGGCGCGGCGCATCCACTACGGCGAAACCGAGGAGCGCGGCATCCGCGGCCAGGCTTCGCCGGAAGAAACGGAGGCGCTTCTGGAGGAGGGGATCGGGGTATTGCCTTTGCCGCTCCCCAAGGCGCTCAAAGGTCCGGTTCAATGAGGAGAAAACGCGGCCCGAGGGCCGCGTACTAGACCATGAACTGCAGCGCCGCCAGCCGCGCGTAGACGCCGTTCGCGGACAGCAGCGTCTCGTGCGTGCCATCCTCCACGATGCGTCCGTGATCGAGCACCACGATGCGGTCGGCTTTTTGCACCGTCGCCAGCCGGTGCGCGATCACCAGCGTCGTGCGATCGCGCATCGCTGACTCGAGCGCCGCCTGCACCATCCGCTCGCTCTCGGCATCCAGCGCGCTGGTCGCTTCGTCCAGCAGCAGCAGCGGCGGATTCTTCAGCATCGCCCGGGCAATCGCGATGCGCTGGCGCTGCCCGCCCGACAGGCGCACGCCGCGCTCGCCCAGGAACGTGGCGTAGCCTTGCGGCAAGGCCATGACGAAGTCGTGCGCGAACGCGGCGCGCGCCGCCGCGATGACGTCTTCGTCGCCGGCGCCGGGCCGCCCATAACGGATGTTTTCCATCGCGCTGCTGGAGAAGATCACCGCGTCCTGCGGCACGATGCCGATGCGCTGCCGCAATTCGTGCAGCGCCAACTCGCGCGTCGAAACACCGTCGAGCAGGATTCGACCCTCGCGCGGGTCGTAATAGCGCAGCAGCAGCTGGAACACCGTGCTCTTGCCCGCGCCGCTGGGCCCGACCAGCGCCACGGTTTCGCCGGGCGCCACCGCGAGGCTGAAGTCCTTCAGCGCCGGCGTCAGCGGCCGCGAAGGGTAGTTGAAAGTGACGGCTTCCAGCGCGATCGCGCTGCCGCCGTGCGAGGCGCGGCCCGGAACCGGATTGACCGGCGACGTCACGGGCGAGCGGCTGTCCAGCAGTTCCATGAGGCGTTCGGTGGCGCCGGCCGCGCGCAGCAGATCGCCATACACCTCACCCAGCACCCCTGTCGCGCCGGCCAGGATGATCACGTAGACGACCGTCTCGCCCAGATGGCCCGCCGTGATCCTGCCGGCCAGCACCGCCTGCGTGCCCTGGTACAGGCCCCACAGCAACGCGGCGCTGGTGGCGATGATGATGAATGCGACCAGGAAAGCGCGGGCGCGAGTGCGCCGCACGGCAGTGCCGAAAGCGTCGGCGGTCGAGGCGTCGAAGCGCGCCGCCTCGCGTGCTTCGGCGGTATAGCTTTGCACGACGGGAATGGCGTTCAGCACCTCGGCCGCGATTGCGCTGGAGTCGGCCACCCGGTCCTGGCTGGCCCGCGACAGGCGCCGCACCCGCCGCCCGAACCAGCCGGTGGGGAGCACGACCAGGACGATGATGCCGAGAACTTGGGTCATGACGTAGGGGTTGGTCCACACCAGCATCCCCAGCGCGCCGATACCCATGACGGCATTTCGCAGTCCCATGCTCAGTGACGAGCCCACCACCGTTTGCACCAGCGTCGTGTCGGTCGTGAGGCGCGACAGCACTTCGCCGGTCTGCGTCGTCTCGAAGAATTCCGGGCTTTGTTCGAGCACATGCGCGTACACGGCGTTGCGCAGGTCGGCGCTGATGCGCTCGCCGAGCCAGCTGACCGTGTAGAAGCGCGCGGCCGAGAACAGGCCCAGCGCGACAGCGACGCCGAACAGTTCGACGAAATGCTCGCGCAGGGCCAGCAGCTGCGCGCCCTTGCCGGAAGCCGAGAGGCCGCCATCGATGAGGCTGCGCAGCGCAACCGGGAACACCAGCGTCGCCATCGCCGCGAGCACCAGGAAGAGAATGGCCAGCGCGATGCGGCCACGGTAGGGCCGCAGGAAGGGCAGCAACCCCGACAGCGAGCGCGGCGATGCTTTCGAAGGAGCGGAGACGACGAAGGCCATGCACCGGAGTGTATCAATCGTTGCTCTCTCAAACACAGACTTGACAGTATTTGACTAGGCAACTAATATCCGCCGATGGCTACCAAGACCCTCCGGCCGCGCGCCTCGCGCGCCGCGCGCTCCCCCCGTCCGGCTCGCGCCACGCCTGAGCCTTCTTTTTACCGGCCGGACAACTACTTGCCCGAAGAGAGCGTCGGCTACCTGATGCGGCGCATCATCACCACGGTCTCGCTCGAAGTCGAGCGCGAGCTGGAGCCGAGTGGCCTCACCAATGCGCAGTGGGTGCCGCTGCTGAAGCTCTCGATGGGTTCGGCCTCGACGGTGGCTGAACTCGCGCGTTTATGCACACTCGACGCGGGCGGCATGACGCGACTGCTGGACCGGCTCGAAACCAAGGGACTGGTGCGGCGCGTGCGCTCCAGCGACGACCGGCGCGTCGTCAACCTCGAGCTGACCGAGGAAGGCCGCGTTGCGGCCAAGAAGATTCCTGCGGTGCTGTGTGGTGTGCAGAACGCGCACATGCGGGGCTTCACCACCGAAGAGTGGCAATTGCTCAAGAGCATGCTGCGCCGCATCCTCGACAACGCGCTGGCGATCCAGGCCGAAAGGGGAGGCCAATGAGAAAACCCGTCAACAGCCGGCGCCTGGCGGCGCTGGCAGGGGCGCTGGCATTGGCCGGCTGCGCCAATCTGGCGGGCATCGAGCCGCAGGCTAGCGTGCGCGATGCCCAGTCCCTCGGCCTGGAACAGCCAGCGGCCCGTGCTTTCGCCCCAGCCACCCAATGGTGGCGCGAATTCGGCGACGAGCAGCTCAATGAGCTCGTCGCGCAGGCGTTGCAGGGCAACCCCAGCCTCAAGCTGGCACAGGCGCGGCTGGCGCGCGCGCAGGCCGCAAGTGAGGTGGCGGACGCGGCCAGGCTGCCGCAGGCGAACGGTTCGCTCGATGTGACGCGCCAGCGCTTCACCGCCAATGGCGCGGTGCCGCCGCCGCTGGCCGGCGCGATCCTGAACAGCGGCACCTTGCAGTTGTCGGCAAGCTGGGAACTGGATTTCTTCGGCAAGAACCAGGCGGCGCTGGACGCGGCGCTCGGCTCGGCGCGCGCGGCCCAAGCCGACGCGCAGGCGGCGCGCGTGCTGCTGGCCAGCAACGTGGCGCGCGCTTATTTCCAGCTGGCGCGCGTCAACGGCGACATGGCCGTCGCCCAGCGCACGCTGGCGCAGCGCCAGGAGTCGCTGCGGCTGGTGCAGGACCGCGTGCAGGCGGGCCTGGACACGCGGCTGGAGCTGCGCCAGGGCGAGGGCGCGCTGCCCGAGGCACGCCAGCAGATCGAGGCGCTGCAGGAGCAGTCGGCCTTGGCGCAGCATGCGCTCGCGGCGCTCACCGGCCAGGGCAACCAGGCGGTGGTTCGGGTGCAGCCTTCACTGACGGCGGTCAAACCGATGGCGATTCCGGCGCAGCTGCCCGCCGACCTGCTGGGCCAACGCGCCGACATCGTCGCTGCCCGCTGGCGGATCGAGGCGGCCGGCTACGACGTGAAGAACGCGAAAGCCCAGTTCTATCCCAACATCAACCTGGTGGCCTTTGCCGGCCTGTCCAGTATCGGCCTGGGCCGCCTGCTCGATGCCGGCAGTCAGCAGTGGGGGTTCGGTCCGGCCATCCGCCTGCCGATCTTCGAAGGCGGGCGCCTGCGTGCCAACCTGCGCGGCAAGACCGCCGACCTGGATGCCGCCGTGGAAGGCTACAACGCCGCGGTGCTCGACGCGATTCACGACGCGGCTGACCAGGTCGCTTCGTCGCAATCGATCGCACGCCAGCAGGCCGAGCAGCGCGACGCGCAGTCGGCAGCCGAGGACGCCTACGCGATCGCGCTGCAGCGCTACCAGGCCGGCCTGGGCACGTACCTGAACGTGCTCACCGCGGAGACGGCCGTCCTGAACCAGCGCAGGCTGGGCGTGGATCTCGCGGCGCGGGCGCTGGACACGCAGGTCGCGCTGATACGCGCTTTCGGTGGCGGCTACAGCGAAGCGGCCGCCACGGCCTCCCGGTAATTCCTCGCGAAAGAAAAGCATGAGCAATCAAACGCAAGATCCGTCTTCCGCGCCCGCCCGCAATCCGCGCCGCAAGAAGGCGCTGACCTGGGTTGCCGTCGTCGTTGCCGTCATCGGACTCGGTTGGGGCGGCTACGAGTGGCTCGTCGCGAGCCATTACGAATCGACCGACAACGCCTATGTGCAGGGCAACGTCATCCAGATCACCCCGCAGATCGGCGGCACCGTCATGGCCATCTACGCCGACGACACCGACTTCGTCAAGGCGGGCCAGCCGCTGGTCAAGCTCGACCCGGCGGACGCCAAGGTGGCGCTCGAACAGGCCGAGGCCAGCCTCGGGCAAACCGTGCGGCAGGTGCGCACGCTGTACGCCAACAATGGGTCGCTGGCTGCCCAGGTCACGTTGAAGGAGTCCGATATCGCCAAGGCGCAATCGGAGATCGCCCGCGCCAACGACGACCTGAATCGCCGCCAGTCGCTGGTCGGCAACGGCGCCGTCTCGCGCGAAGAACTCAATCACGCGGTGACGCAATTGGCCAACGCGCGCAGCGCACTCGCGGCGGCGCAGGCCGGCGTGGCCTCGGCGCGCGAACAGCTCGCCAGCAACCAGGCGATGACCGAAGGCACCAGTGTCGAACAGCATCCCAGCGTGCAGGTGGCTGCCGCCAAGGTGCGCGAGGCTTGGCTCGCAGCGCAACGCGCCGAGCTGCTCGCGCCGGCGGATGGCTACGTGGCCAAGCGAACAGTGCAGGTAGGCCAGCGCGTCGCGGCCGGCGCCCCGCTGATGTCGATCATCCCGCTCAAGCAGGTCTGGGTCGATGCCAACTTCAAGGAGGTGCAGCTGCGCAAGATCCGGCTGGACCAACCGGTGAAGCTCACTGCGGACGTGTACGGCAAGAAGGTCGAATACCACGGCACCGTGGCGGGCCTGGGCGCCGGCACCGGCGCCGCGTTCGCGCTGCTGCCGGCGCAGAACGCGACCGGCAACTGGATCAAGGTGGTACAGCGCGTGCCGGTGCGCATCGCGCTCGATCCGAAGCAGGTAGCCGCCAATCCGCTGCGCGTGGGGCTGTCGATGGACGCCGAAGTGGACGTAAGCAACCAGAACGGCAAGACGTTGGCCGATGCGCCGCGCAGCGCGCCGGTGGCCCAGGCGCAGGCCGGCAACGATGCCGACAGCGGCGCGGACGCCGAGGTGCGGCGCGTCATCATGGCCAACTCGGGCCGCCGCAGCGCGCTTGCGCAAGCGCCGGCCGCCGCGGCGGCCGCCACGCAGCCAGCCGTTGCCAAGGCCTCGGCTTCCCCGGCGCACTAGGATGGAACCGCCGCTGCAGCATCAGCCGCTGGAAGGCTCCGCGCGTGTGTGGGGCACGATCGCGCTGTCGGCCGCCACGTTCATGAACGTGCTGGACACCTCGATCGCCAACGTGTCGCTGCCCGCCATTGCCGGCGACCTCGGCGTCAGCCCGAACCAGGGCACCTGGGTCATCACCAGCTTCGCCGTGGCCAACGCCATCGCGGTACCGCTCACGGGCTGGCTGTCGCAGCGCTTCGGCCAGGTGCGCCTGTTCGTTGCCAGCGTGGTGCTGTTCGTGATCACGTCCTGGCTGTGCGGGCTCGCGCCGAACATGACGACGCTGATCGCGTTGCGTGCCATGCAGGGGTTCGTGGCCGGCCCCATGATCCCGCTTTCGCAATCGCTGCTGCTCGCCAGCTATCCGAAGGCGCTGGCTGGCCTGGCGATGAGCATGTGGGCGATGACCACATTGGTAGCGCCGGTGACCGGGCCGCTGCTGGGCGGATGGATCACCGATCACGTCAACTGGCCCTGGATTTTCTACATCAACATTCCGGTCGGCGTGATCGCCGCGCTGTCTTCCTGGGCGATCTACCACAAGCGCGAATCCGTGACGCACAAGCTGCCGATCGACAAAGTGGGGCTCGCGCTGCTGGTGGTGTGGATCGGCGCGCTGCAGATCATGCTGGACATCGGCAAGGAGCATGACTGGTTCGCGTCGGGTCTGGTGATCGGGCTCGCGGTGATCGCTGTTGTCGGCTTCGCCTTCTTCCTGGCCTGGGAACTCACCGACCGGCATCCCGTCGTCGACTTGCGGCTGTTCGCGCGCCGCAATTTCCTGTGGGGTACGGTTGCCACCGCGGTCGGCTATGGCCTTTTCTTCGGCAACCTGGTGCTGCTGCCGCTGTGGCTGCAGCAGTACATGGGCTATACCGCGACCGACTCCGGCATGATCCTCGCGCCGGTGGGTCTGTTCGCGATCATCCTGTCGCCTGTCGTCGGCAAGACCATCACCCATATCGACCCGAGGCGCTTCGCGACGTTCGCTTTTCTCGTGTTCGCGGTCGTGCTGTGGATGCGCTCGCGCTTCAACACGCAGGCCGACTTCACCACCCTGATGATCCCGACCTTGATCCAGGGCATCGCAATGGCGTTCTTCTTCATCCCGCTGGTCACGATCACCTTGTCGGGCCTGCCGCCCGAGCGCATTCCGGCCGCCTCGGGCCTGACGAACTTCGCGCGGATCACCGCCGGCGCCTTCGGCACGTCGATCTCCACTACGCTGTGGGAAAGCCGCGCGGCCCTGCATCATGCGCAACTGGCCGAGGCGGTGAATCCGGGCAGCCCGGCCGCGCAGTCGGCGCTGGCGGGGCTGACTGCCGGCGGCCTCACGCCGGAGCAGGCGCTGGGACAAATCAACCGCATGGTGGACCAGCAGGCCTTCATGCTCGCCGCCAACGATATCTTCTATATTTCCGCGGTGCTGTTCCTGGCGCTGATTCCGCTGGTGTGGCTGAGTCATCCAATTCCGGCGCACGGCAGCGGCGGTGAAGCGGCGGCCGGGGCGCATTGATCCGGTTGCGGGGGGCGCCTTGCGGGGGGGGCAAGTCCGGCAAATACACTCCTTTTCGTTGCAGGAAAATTCTTGAGAGGGAGTCGACACATGGCACAGCACACGCCCATTCAACTGAACGGCCGGCCGGTAGGCACTGGGGCATTTCCGTTGATCATCACGCCGCTGGTTGGGCGCACACCGTCCGACCTGACGGCGGAGCTGGAGGCGATCCTGCCGAAGAAGCCCGACCTGCTCGAGTGGCGCATCGATTTCTTCGAAGGCATAGCCGACATCGATCTGGTGATCGAAACCGCACGCCGCGTCAAGCGTGCGGCCGGGCCGGTTCCAATCCTGCTGACCCGTCGCAGCACCACGGAGGGCGGCCAGCCGATACCCATCCCGGAGCCGGCGGTGATCGCCATGTACTGCCGCGCCTGCGAGGAGCGTTGCATCGATTTGATCGACTACGAACTCTCCAACGCGCCGGAGCACCTGAGGCAATTGCGCGAGGTCTCGTCCGGCAACGGCATCCCAATGATCATGTCGTACCACAACTTCGAATTCACGCCGGATATCGACGCCCTGCTGGGCCGATTCGTGCAAGCGCAGAAGCTGGGAGCGGACATTGCAAAGGTCGCGGTCATGCCCAAGGACCCGCAAGACGTGTTGACGCTGCTGAGCGCAACTTACCAGGCCAGCCAGGCCACGAGCATTCCCCTGATCAGCATGTCGATGGGCGGCATCGGTTCCATCTCGCGCATCATGGGCTGGGTCTACGGATCGGCCGCAACATTCGCGGTCGGCAAGAGCAGCTCCGCACCGGGACAGATTGCAATCGACGACCTGCGCGCCACGCTGGCGATCGTGCGTCGCGCCGTGAATGGATAGCGTCAGGCAACTGTGCGTTCAGGGCGCCGTAGCCTGACGCCGGGTGAGGCTGCTTCGTTCGCTCGCGCGTCGGCCGGCCGGCGAGTTCTCTTTCATGAACAGAGTCGCCACGACGCCGCGAAGCCAACGGTTCCCGGGTTCGTCGTGATAGCGGGCGTGCCAGTGCTGCTTGATGGTGACCGGCGGCAGCGTAAGCGGGCACTGCATTACCTTGAGATCGGCCATGGCCGCCAGGGTCTCGCCGATCTGGCGCGGCGATGTGGCGATCAGGTCGGTGGCCGAGACGATTCCCGACAGTCCAAGGAAGCCGGGAAGTTCGCAGACGACCCGCCGGCGGACCGATTGCCGGCGCATCGTGTCCTCAAGCAGCTGCGCTCCGGTACCTCCCGTGATGGCGACATGGCCTTCTTCGTTGTACGCGCGCAAAGTGAGGGTGTCGCGGATACGGGGATGTTTCCTGCTGACCAGGCACACCCAATCCTGCGGAAACAGCGTCTGCTGGTAAAAGCCCGACTCCAGCCACGGCACGAATCCCAACGCCAGGTCTGCTCCGCCAGACTCCAGCGCATGGGCCGTCTCATCGTCGATGCGCGCGGCCACCAGCCGTACCCGTGGTGCCGCGGCTCGCACGTGGGCCAGCAGCTGCGGCATGAGGCACAAATGGCTGGAATCCGCCATGCAGATGCGGAATTGCCGC
>DATNBX010000049.1:0-17921 GCA_035571795.1 Ramlibacter sp. | reverse complement strand
CCAGGCGCGCTTGCCGGCCAGGGCGCGCTGAAGCGGCTCGACCTTGCGGATGTGGCAGCAGGCCTTGCGCAGTTCCACGCTGCGATACATCGCATCCTTGCCTTCGCGGCCGACAAAATGGATCACCGACTCGTTGACCGGCTGGTACACCGTGACGGGAGCACGCGAAGCGGCCTTGGTGCGCTCCAGCAATTGAAGCGTCTCCTCGTGGAGCATTCCCGTGTCCAGGACGAACACCGGAATATCGAGGGAGAGGCTGTTGATCAGGTGCGTGATGACCACGTCTTCCGCACCCAGGCTGGACGCTTGGGTGATCGGGGCGAATTCGGCTGCCGCACGAAGCAGCAGGCTTTGGGTCTCGGCCAGCTTGGCCTGGAAATTCGCGGAAGGCCGCGCGTGCAGGTCTATCGCGCTCATGCCGCTGCTTCCTTGAAACGGGGCTGGGTGTCGACATCGCCCTGGTAGAACTGTGCGTAGCGATCGAACTGACGCTGGGCATGCGCAATGTCCTGGTCGGCGCGCAGTACAGCGCTGGAAAAGCCGGTGCGCTGCATCTGCACCAGCTGGTCGATCAGCACGTCGCCGGTCGCGCGGATATCGCCCTTGAAACCGAGCCTTCGGCGCAGCAGGAAAGCCTGGCTGAAGGCGCGTCCATCGCTGAATTTCGGAAACTGCAGTTCAATACGTTCCACACCGTCGAGCGACACGGCGAGTGGATCGGCATCGTTGGCCAATTGCAAGACATTCACAAGTTCGGCCGGCGCCTCGGCGCCGGACGTTATCACGTTAAGTACTTTCATCACGCCACCTGCTTTTCGGCAAAACGCGCGGCGTTGGCAGCCGCCTTGAACGGCTCGATGCCGACCCGGCGCAGCGTGGCGATGAAGGTTTCGGCCTTGCCGTCGACGCTCTGGCGCTGCCGGCTATAGGTGTCCAGCACGGCTTCGATCACCTCGGGGATTTCGGCCGCCGAGAACGATGGGCCAACCACCTTGCCCGGAGTCGCCGGGCCCGACAGTATGGAACCATCGGCGCCACCGAGCGTCACCTGGTACCACTCCTTGCCGTCCTTGTCGACGCCCAGGATGCCGATATGGCCGCTGTGGTGGTGGCCGCAGGAGTTGATGCAGCCGGAGATGTGCAGGTCGATTTCGCCGATGTCGTGCAGCTCGTCCAGGTCCTGGTAGCGCTGCGTGATGGCTTCGGCAATGGGAATCGAGCGCGCGTTGGCGAGCGAGCAGAAATCGCCGCCGGGGCAGGAGATCATGTCGGTGAGCAGGCCGATGTTGGGTTTGGCCAATCCCGCCTTGCGCGCCGCATGCCACAGCTCGGGCAGATCGTCTTCGTGGACCCAGGGCAGCAGCAGGTTCTGCTCGTGCGTGACGCGCGCCTCCCCAGCCGAGAAGCGTTCGGCCAGATCGGCCGCGAATTCCATCTGATCGCCGGTCGCGTCGCCCGGTGCATGCCCGAGACGCTTGAACGACAGGGTTACGGCCCGCAGCTGCGGATTCTTGTGCCCGGTGACATTGCGATGCAGCCAGCGCGCGTATTCCGGATCGGCCTGGGCGGCGGCCCGCAGGATTTCATGCATGTTCGCGTCGGCGCCTTTGCGCACGGGCGCCCCATCGAGCGCCGGCGGCACGAAGGATGCGGCGACCCGGTCCAGCTCCGCTTGGGTGATGGTGTGCGCGGCGCCGTCGATCTCGACGATCTGCCGGTATTCTTCCTCGACCTGGTCGATGTAGCGCTGCCCTTCGGCCTTGACGATGATCTTGATGCGCGCTTTCCAGATGTTGTCGCGCCGGCCGTAACGGTTGTAGACGCGGATCACGGCCTCCAGGTAATTCATGAGCTGGTGCCACGGCAGGAACTCGCGCACGACGGTGCCGATGATCGGAGTGCGCCCCATGCCACCGCCCACCTGGACCCTGAAGCCCAGCTCACCCGCCGGTGCTCCATGGACCGCTTCGCCCTCGCTTCGCAGCAGCTGCAGGCCCACGTCGTACCAGCCGATCGCGGCGCGGTCCTCGCGGGAGCCGTTGAAGGCGATCTTGAACTTGCGCGGCAGGAATGCGAATTCGGGGTGCAAAGTGCTCCATTGGCGCAGGATTTCGCAGAACGGCCGCGTATCGGCGATTTCGTCGACGGCGATGCCGGCGCGCTCATCGGTTGTGATGTTGCGGATGGTGTTGCCGCTGGTCTGGATGCCATGCATGTTGACGGTGGCCAGCAGGTCCATCACGTCGGCGCTCTTGACCAGCGGGATCCAGTTGAATTGCACGTTCTGCCGGGTCGTGAAATGGCCATAGCCGGTCTTCAGGTGCGAACTTACCGAGCCGCCACCGGGCACCGGCACCGGGCCCAGTTCATCCTGCTTGGCCTGGGCCTCCTTGAACAGGTCGGTCGAAGGCTGGTCGTATTCACGGGCAATGCGGGCCAGCACCCGCAGTTGCTTGCTCGAAATCTCGCCATAGGGAACCGCGATGCGCAGCATCGGCGCATAGCGCTGGATGTACCAGCCGTTTTGCAGGCGCAGCGGCCGGAACTCGTCGTCGCCGAGAGTGCCCGCCAGGTTGCGCTCGAGCTGGTCGCGGTACTGGGCGGCTCGGCTCGTGATGAACTGTTGGTCGAATTCTGTGTATTGGTACATTTTTTCTTGACTCCTGGCTTTACAGGGCAATCAGGCGGGCGCCGGCATACGCCAGCAGCACGGACAGGAGCGAGCGGATCAACCGGTCGGGCGCGCTGCGTACCAGACGCGAGCCGAGCCAGATGCCGGGCAGCGAACCGGCCAGCAGGGTGGCCAGCAATGTCCAGTCCACCGAACCGATCGAGGCGTGGCCCAGGCCGGCGACCAGCGTCAACGGCACGGCGTAAGCGATGTCGGCGGCAATGATGCGCGGCAGCGGCAGGGCGGGGTAGAGCAGCATCAGCACGGTGACGCCGATCGCTCCGGCACCCACCGAAGTGAGCGAAACCAGACCGCCGATCGCGGCGCCGAAGAGCACCGGCTGGATCCAGTGACGCGGCCGGACGGCCTCGATCAATTGCGCGGCGTCGATCCGGCGCGGCGTGTTCTTGCCCTTGACCGCCTTGTACAGCGTGGCAGCGGCGGTCAGGATGAGCGCCGCGCCCAGTGTCGTGGTCATGAGCGACTGGACAGCCGGGTTGGCCGGGCCGGCCCGGTGGAGAATGAAGATGGTCATGAGGGAGGCGGGGATGCTGCCGGCCGACAGCAGCGCCACCACCGGCCAGTCGATGGCCCGCGAGCGCGCCAGCCCGAGCACGCCGCCGGCCTTGGTTGCCGCGGCAAACAGCAGATCGGTCCCAATCGCCATATAAGGCTTGATGCCGAAGCCGAAGATCAGCAGCGGCGTCATCAGCGAGCCGCCACCGACGCCGGTCAAGCCAACTACCAGGCCTACGAAGAATCCGGCAAAGACAAACGCGAGATCGTGCATCGGCGCACTTTAGGGGCGCGCCTTATGGGAACAAACTATTTTTTAGTTCGGGCTTTATCCGGATAAGCTTATGCGCCAGCGCTGGTGCGGCATCGCAGCTGGCTTGCGAGCGATCCCGGATATAGCCGTTTTCAGCTGGGCTGTTGTGGCGCGATAATCGAGCGCTACAACGAGATCATGACTTCCGAGAAAAACGCCGAGCGGGTCTTCGTCAAGGTCGTGGGATTCACCGACGTTGAGCGGCACGCGCTCAACACGGTATTCCGGCTTTCCGAACAGCGCGACCCGGTCTACTCGCTTTGGTCGGCGGAAGCCCCCGAGCCGCCAAAGCTGGCGCTGGTCGACGGGCAGAGCTACGAATCACGGTTGCAACTCGCCTTGCCGGACGATCCTGAGCTCAAGCTCATCTGGGTGGGTGGGGCCCCTCCGGCCAATGCCAGGCGCTCATTCGAGCGGCCGCTGGCGTGGCCCGATGTGGTCAGCGCAATGGACGAGCTGTTATCGGCGCCGGAGCTGATCGACTTCGACCTCGACGACAGCGCCGGGCCCGACACCCAGCCGCCGGAGCCGCAGGAACCGGTCAAGCGCGCCCTGATCGCCAGCGCCGACAGGAGCGAGCGGCTGTACCTGCGCGCCAAGCTGGCGCTGGCCGAGCTGACGCAGGCTGACGAGGCGGAAACCGGCGCACAGGCCCTGGAATTGACACGCGTCCACCAATACTCGGTGGCGCTGGTGGATTTCGCCTTGCCCGACGTCAACGGCTGGGCCTTGCTGAAAGAACTGACCGAAGCCCGGCCAGTGATTCCCTACGTCATCATCACCAAAGCAAGGGCCTCGGTAGGCGAGCGGGTTCGTGCGTGGCTGGCCGGCGCCAAGGGATGCTTCGACAAGCCACCCCACCCCGGCAAGCTCCAGTACCTGCTGCAGAAGGTATAGCGCAGGCAACAGTTCGATGCCAGCCGCGCTTCAGTGCTGGTGGCGCAGCGCATCCAGTGAAGCAGCCAGCCTCCGCTCGAGCGGCAGCGGTTCGCCGTGCAAGCGCGCCGCCAGCAGTTCCGCGCACAGCACGGCGAAAGTCATTCCCCGCGAGCCCATGGCCGTGCTAACCCACAAGCCCGGTTCGAGCTCTCCGAGCAGCGGTCGGCGGTCGGCCGAGGCGCAGCGCACGCCCGTCCATGCCTTGACGGCACGGCTGGAAAAGTCCGCGATCAGCTGCTGCTCCACAGCGGGCAAGAGCGAACCAAGCCTCGTGAGATTCTCCTGGTGGTCGGTCTTGCGCGGCGCCAGGTCGGTTTCGCCGCGGCCGTAAGTCGAGCCGCAGAACCAGGCGACCGTGCTGCCAAGCGGAACATGGGGAATGAAGTGGCCATTGCCGTTGAGCGGAAACGGCGGCAGCTCCAGTTGCGCTCGCTGCTCGCCCCACGAGACTTGGCCACGCACTGGCTGCAGGGTGAGCCGGCCATCCAGAAGATTGGCGCTCGCATGGGCTGCGGCTACCACGACCAGGTCGGCTTGCTCCAGCTCGCGGCCTTGCGCGTCCGTGAGCCGCCAGTCATTCCCGGAACGAACCAGGCGGTCAACTCTGGCGCGGCCGCGCCAGCGAACGCCGGGTTGCGACAGCCAGGCCTGAACCAAGGCCGCCGGCTTGATCCAGCCCCCCTGCCGGTGCCAATAGGCGACAGCCTCGGGATCAAGCCAAGCGGCTGCTTTTTGCGGCGGATCGGCCGGGCGGCTCCAGTCCTGAGCCGGCTCCGGCGTGTTCGCGGCTGGAAGGTTCGGATCCCGGGCAGTGTCGTGAACTCGGTGCTCCAGAACACCGCTCGCTTGCCAGTCCTGTCCATGCCGCAGCAGTGTTCGTGCCTCCTGCAGCGTGGCGCGCACGCCGCTACGGCTCAGGCGCGACAGCAGGCTATCGTCGACGGAGAAGTGCGGCGCGATCAAGCCGGCCGGCAGGCTCGACGCCCCGGCGGCCGGGGCGTCGGCCTCATCGAGGACGGTGACCTGCCAGCCACGCCGGGCGAGGCTTGCCGCCGCTGAAGCCCCGGCGAGGCCCGAGCCAACAACCACGCAGCGTCCGGGCACCACAGTGCGCTGGGGCTGCCGGCGCCGCGGCTCCCATGCAGGCGCAAAAACTCCTGTAAGGCTGTGGCGCTTGGGCGCCAAGCCTTCGGTCTTATCGACCACGAAGCCGCATTGGGCCAAGTCGCGCCGCACCTCACCGGCGACGGTCCAGGTGGCCATACGCGTGCCGCGCCGGCAATGACGCGCGACCGCCTTGAGCGTGCGGAGTTCCCACATGGCGGGGTTGTGCTGGGGAGCGAAGCCGTCGAGAAAGATGGAGTTCGCATCGAAGGGCTGCTGGCGCAGCGCGTCCCTCACGTCGCCGACGAACAGCGTCAGCAGGACCCGTCCTTGCTCGAAGACCATGCGGTGCGTGCCCGCGACGAGGCCGAACCATTGCTCTGCCAGTGCCTGCGCCAGTGGCACCAGTTCGGGGTAGGGCGCGGCGCTGCGGAGCAGGTCCTCGGCGGCGACCGGCCAGGCCTCGGCCGATACGAAGTGCAGCAGACGTGGCCGCTGGGGATCGTCCTTCCACGCGCGCCAGGCGGCCAGGAAGTTCAGGCCCAGGCCAAACCCGGTTTCCAGGATGCGCCATTGCGGCTGGCCTGCCCAAGCGCCGGGCAATCCGCAGCCGCCCAAAAAAACACGGCGGGCCTGTTCGAGCCCGCCGGTGCTGGAGCGATAGATGTCTTGAAAGCGCCGGCTGCGTGGCGTGCCGTCAGGCAACCACTCGACCGGTTCCGCCATTATTCGGAAGGCGGTACGTAGCCCTGGGCTACGTCGGCCCCTGCACCGAAGAAGTGATTCTCCATTTGACGTGCCAGGTATTGGCGCGCTCTCTGGTCAGCCAGGTTCAGCCGGTTTTCATTGACCAGCATGGTCTGATGCTTCAGCCAATCGGCCCAGGCTTGCTTGCTCACGTTCAGATAGATGCGCTTGCCCAGCTCGCCGGGATAAGGCGGAAAGTCCAGCCCTTCAGCTTCTTTGCCGAGCTTGACGCATTGAACGGTACGAGCCATGGGACGCCTCTGATGATCTTGTGAAAAGGTAGCCTGAAGGGACCAAGTGAGAACTTGTTCGCGCCCGACACTTTATCAACATTGGATGGCTGTCACTCAGGTCGCCGTTTTGCCCCTGACGCCACCATCGGCGTTTTCCCCGTAGAAAACGAGAACGGCCTGCGAAATCGCAGGCCGTCCGAGGTCGGGTGTGAAGAAGTGGATCAGGCGACCAGCGCTTCCTCGGGCTCGTTGGCAGGCGCTGCCGATAGCGACCTGATGACCAGGTCGGCGGCACTCAATGCCTGAGCCTTGGCGGCATCGCCCATCGCGACGCCCTCGGCGCGGACGAATTGGATGTCGGTGATGCCGACGAAGCCGAACACCGTCTTCAAATAGCTCTCCTGGTGGTCCAGCCCCGCCAATGCCGGGTTGGTGGAATAGACGCCCCCACGGCTGGACGCGACGATAACGGTCTTGCCACCGGCCAGGCCCTGCGGGCCTTTTTCGGTGTACTTGAAGGTACGGCCGACTTGCGCGATGCGGTCGATCCACGCCTTGAGCTGCGTCGGCACCGAGAAGTTGTACATCGGCGCACCCACCACGATCACGTCGGCCGCCAGGAACTGGGTTACCAGCTTCTCCGAAATCTCGTTTTCACGGCGCTGGACATCGCTCAAGCCCTCTGCATTCGGCCCGAGCTTGAAACCGAGTGAGTCGATAGACAGGTGGCTCGGGGCGTCTGCCGCCAGGTCGAGGTATTCGACCACGGTGCCTGGATGGCTGGCGCGCCATTGCGCAACGATGCGCTGCGTGAGTTGGCGGGATACGGAGTTGCCGCCGAGCGGGCTGGAATCGATGTGAAGCAGTTTCATGGAACTATTCTCCTGATAGGGGCCGGGTTTGGCGTGGGATTAATTGTGAATTCGGATCTAATCATTGATAAGTAGGCAATTTCGCGATAGATTGTCCCGACCATAGGACAATATATGCAAGACCTCAATGACATGCTCTACTTTGCCGAGGTGGTTGACCGGGGCGGCTTTGCGGCGGCCGGCCGCGCCCTCGGCCTGCCCAAGTCGAAGTTGTCCCGCCGCGTCGCCGAATTGGAAGCTCGCCTGGGCGTGCGGCTGCTGCAACGCACCACCCGCAAGCTGTCGCTGACCGAAACCGGTGAGCTGTACTACCGCCATTGCGCCGCAATACGCGAGGAAGCCGATGCCGCCTCCGACGCCGTCGCCCTGGTACAGAAGGAGCCTCGCGGCACGATCCGCCTCGCCTGCCCGGTCACCCTGGCGCAAAGCACGATCAGCCTGCTGGTTCCGCGCTTTCTGGACAAGTATCCGCAGGTGCGCATCGAAATGCAGGTCAGCAACCGCGTCGTCGATCTGGTGGAGGAAGGAATCGACGTCGCGCTGCGGGTGCGAACGACATTGGACGATAGCGGCAGCCTGGTCGTCAAGAATCTTGGCAACTCGCAGAGCCTGCTGGTGGCGAGCCCGGCGCAGCTTGAGCGGCAGGGACGGCCGCAAGCGGTGGAAGACCTGCAGCGGCTATCGACAGTGGCGATGTCACCTGCCGATGGAAAGGCCGGCTGGAGACTGCTGGGGCCGGGCGGCGGCGAATTCAACTTCCAGCATCGCCCCGTCTACACTGCGGGCGACCTGTGGACGCTCAAATACGCGGTACTGGCGGGCACGGGCATTTCGCTGCTGCCCGATTACATGTGCGCGCGCGAGCTGCAGCAGGGCCAGCTCGAGCAGGTACTGCCTGGTTGGGCGCCAAGGGTCGGCATCATCCATGCTGTGTTCCCGTCGCGCCGCGGCTTGGTGCCGGCGGTGCGCCGTTTGCTCGACTTCCTTGGGGAACACGTCACGACCGAAGCTCTGGACCAGGCCTGCCCGTGAGGCCAAACGGCCCAGGAGCCTCCTGCGCGGCAGAGAAACGGCGCAGGCCCGCTTCTCTGCCGCGCAGGCTCCTAGACGCCGAGGTACTGTTCCAGCAGCTGTGGCCGCGCCCGCAATTCATCCGATGTGCCGGCAAAGACGATTTCGCCTTTCACCAGGATCACGTTGCGGTCGGTGATCTGCGTGACGTGCTTCCAGTTCTTGTCGACGATGACGCTGGAGATGCCCGATTGGCGGATCAGCGAGCAGATGCTCCAGATGTCCCGCGCTATCAGCGGCGCGAGGCCCTCGGTGGCCTCGTCCAGGATCAGCACGTCGGGGTTGGTCATCAGCGCGCGCCCGATGGTCAACATCTGCTGTTCACCGCCGGAAAGCTGCTGTCCGCCATGGTCCAGGCGCTCTTTGAGCCGCGGGAAGGTCTCCAGCACGCGCTCATAAGTCCAGTCGCGCTGGCCGCGGGGATTCGGACGCGCCGCCATCTTCAGGTTTTCGGCGACGCTCAGGTTGCCGAAGATTCCGCGGCCTTCCGGGACAAAGGCGATGCCCAGCTGGGCGATTTCATACGATGGGCGTCCCGTCATGTCGCGCCCCATGATCCGCACGCTGCCGCCGCGCGGCTTGACGTGCCCGATCAGGGTCTTGAGCAGCGTGCTCTTGCCCATGCCATTGCGGCCCATCAGGCCGATCGTTTCGCCCGGCGCCACCGTGAAGTCGATGCCGCGCAGGATGTGGCTGGCACCGTAGTAGGTGTGAAGGGCACGCGCGTCGATGAGGAATTCGCTCACGGTCGATGTTCCATCCGATTGGCGTGGGAGTTGCGCATCAATGTTCCTCGCCCAGGTAGGCTGATTGAACGTTCGCGTCCGCCCGGATATCGGCCGGCTTGCCGCTTGCGATCACCTGGCCGTTGACCATCACCGTCAGTTGGTCGGCGAGGGCAAACACCGCATCCATGTCGTGTTCCACCAGCATCATCGCGTGGCCGTCCTTCAGCTTGAGCAGCAGATCGACCATTCGCTGGGCTTCGGCCGTGCCCATGCCGGCCAGCGGCTCGTCCAGCAGCAGCACCTTGGGATCGGTTGCAAGCGTCATCGCGATCTCGAGCTGGCGCTGTTCGCCGTGGCTGATGGTGCCGGCGATCTGGGCTCTGCGATCCTGCAGGCCGGCAAGCTCGACCGCCCGGCTCGCGCGCTCGTTGCTCGCCGCGAAATCGGTCGCGCGACTGAGCCAGCGCGCCGGATGCGGCGTGCGCGATTGCGCTGCCAGCCGCACGTTCTCCCAGACCGTGAACGGCAAGAAGATATTCGTCTTCTGGTAGCTGCGCCCCAGTCCGGCGCGCGAGATCTTCTCGGGGTTCCAGCCGGTCACGTCCTGTCCGTCCAGAGTGACGGTTCCCGTGGTTGGCGGCAGATCGCCCGACAAGACGTTCGTCAACGTTGATTTGCCGGCTCCATTCGGCCCGATGACGGCATGGATCCGGCCCAGCCAAAGGTCGATTGAAACCTCGTTGACCGCAGCCAAGCCGCCGAAGCGCTTGGTCAGTCGCTTGGCCGACAGCAGCGGCTCATTCATGGGAGGGCCCCTTGCGCCGGGACAGCCGATCCACCAGGCCCAGCAACCCCCGCGGCGCGAACGTCACGACCAGCACAATGAAAAGGCCCATCCACAATTGCCAGTGCTTGCCCAAATTGACGGCGCCGAAGGGTGGCAGGTCCTTGAACCACTCCAGCAGGTATTCGAATGCGAAAGCCCCCACGATCGCGCCGGCGAAATTGCCCATGCCACCGAGTATCACCATCATGATCGCGTGCGCACTCATGTGAAAGCCCATGAGTTCCGGATTGATGTAGCCGGTTTGCGCGCCCCACATGTAACCAGCCAGCCCGGCCAGCGCGCCCGCCAGCGTGAACGCCGCCAGTTTGTAGCCAAAGGTGCGATAGCCCATGGCCCGCATGCGATGCTCGTTCACGCGGATGCCGGCCAGCACCCGCCCGAACGGGCTCCACAGCAACCGGCGCAGGAAGGCGTACACGAGCAGCAGCAGTGCCAGCGTGAAGTAATAAAAAACCAGCTTGTTGTCCAGGTCGAACAGCCCGGCTTCGGGCTTGAAATTCACATAGAGGCCGTCCGAGCCTCCCAGGATCTTGTTGTCGAAGAACAGGAAGTACACCATCTGCGCGAACGCCATGGTCACCATGATGAAGTAGATGCCGCGCGTGCGAACCACGAAAAACCCGATGACCAGGGCCGCAAGCCCCGACGATGCAACCGCCGCGGGCAGCGTCCACCAGAGGCTGACCGGAACGCCGGCCGGCGTGAGGAACGCGAGTGCGTAACCCGCCAGGCCGAAGAACGCCGCATGGCCCAGCGAAACAAGCCCGGTCACGCCCAGCAGCAGGTCCAGGCTCATGGCGAATATCGACAGGATCATCATCCTTGCGACCATCTGCGCATAGAACTCGGTGCCGACAAACGGAAATGCTGCGAGCGCGAGAAAGCCAAGTGCCAGCACGATCTGCAGACCGCGCGGCAAGGTTTCCAGGTTGGCCTTCGTGCTCATTGCTTGAACAGCCCTTCAGGCTTCCACAGCAGTACCGCGGCCATCAGCATGTACACCAGCATTCCGGCGACTGCGGGAAGGAGCACCTTGCCGAAGGTGTCGACCAAGCCGACGAGTAGCGCCGAGATCAGGGCGCCGCGCACGGAACCGATGCCGCCGATCACGACCACCACGAAGCACATGATCAGGACCTGCGAACCCATGTTCGGAAAGACGCTGGAAATCGGCGAAGCCACCATCCCGGCCACCGTGGCCAGCGCGACGCCGATGGCAAAAACGACGGCATGGATCAGTTTGATGTTCACGCCCAGCGCCTCCGCCATGTCGCGGTTGAAGGCGCCGGCGCGGATCTTCATGCCCAGACGCGTCTTCGAGATCAACAGGTACAGGCCCAGGGCGAGCGCCAGGCACACGCCCGAGACGAACAGCCGGTACACCGGATACGACATGTTTTCCGTCAGCGGAATCGACGCGCCCAGCAGGTCGGGGATCTTCACGCCGTGGACATCGTCGCCCCACAGGATGGAGCGGGACTCTTCGAAGATGTAGATGAGCCCGAATGTGAGCAGTACCTGGTCCAGGTGATCGCGCTGATAGAAGTGGCGAAACAGCAGGCGTTCCAGCATCAGCCCGAACAATATCGAAAGGAGCGCTCCGCCGATGATCGCGAGCGTGAAACTGCCGGTCATGCTGGACAGCGACCACGCGAGATAGGCGCCCAGCATGTAGAAGCTGCCATGGGCGAGATTGACGACGCCCATGATGCCGAAGATCAGCGTCAGGCCCGCCGCGAGCATGAACAGCAGCAGGCCGTATTGCACGCTGTTCAGAAGCTGGATGAGGAAGTTTGCGACGTCCATGGTCTTAGCTGCGCCGGGTGAACAGCAGCAGCCCGCCCATCAGCGCGAACAGGCCGCCGCAAATGCGATTGCACCAGCGCGCCGGTCCGCTGGAACGCAGCACAGGCAGCAGCCGCGCCACGCCGAGTGCGCATAGCGTGAGCAGCGTGAACTCCAGGGCAATGAAGGTCAGGGCAAGGATCGCGAATTGCGGCACGACCGGCGCAGATGGATTCAGGAACTGCGGGAAAAAGGCGGCGAAGAACAGCACTGCCTTGGGGTTGCTGGCGCCGACGAGGAAGCCCTGCAGGTAGAAGGAAGAGCGGCGTGCCGCCGACAGCGGTCTCTCATCGAGCTTCAATACGGTGTCGCTGCGGAAGGTCCTGATGCCCAGCCAGATCAAATAGGCGGCGCCGGCCACTTTCGCTGTCGTGAATGCGCTTTCCGACGCCGCGAGCAGGGCGCCCAGGCCCATCGCCGACAGCACCATGACGCCAACCAGCGCTGTGACCGCGCCGGCCACCGACGTCATGGCCTGGCGCGCCCCATGGTTCACGGAGTTCGTCATGCACATCAACATGGTCGGCCCCGGTGTGATGACCAGGACGGCGACGGCGGCGACGTAGAGCAGGTAAGTGGCAAGAGTCATAGGCGCAAAACGCGGTCATGCCGGACTGGTCCGGCATCCACGGGGCAAATTCATGGATGCCGGGTCAAGCCCGGCACGACAGTTTATCGGCTAGCCCGGTGTTTACGCCGCCATCTTGCAGCCGGCGCCGGAATCGGCCAGCGCCTTGGCTGCGACGCCGATCACTTTGTTTTCCTTGTTCTCCACCACGCGCAGGTACATGTCCTGCACCGGGTTGTGGGACTTGCTCATGGTCCATTTGCCGCGCGGGCTGTCGATGACGGCCGACTCCATCGCCTTGTACAGCGCCTGTTTGTTGTTGAGGTCGCCCTTGACGGCGGCCGCACCCTGAGCCAGCAACTGCCCGGCATCGTAGCCCTGGACCGCGTAGACATCGGGCTGCAGCCGGAACATCTTGGCATAGGCCAGGCGGAACTGCTTGTTCCTTGGGGTATCCAGCGAGTCGCTGTAATGCATCGTCGTGATGATGCCGTCAGCGGCGGGGCCGGCCGCATCGAGGACGCCTTCGGTGAGAAAGCCGGACCCATACAGCGGGATCCTGCCTTTCAGTCCGGCGGCCGCGTAGTCGCGGATGAACTTCGCAGCGGCGCCACCTGCAAAGAAGCAGGCCACGGCATCGGGCTTGATTGACGCGATCTCTGTCAGCAGCGCCTGGAATTCCACCTGCGGGAACGGCAGGCCCAGTTCCTTGACGACCGTGCCTCCCGCCTTGGTGAAGCTGTCCCTGAAGCCTTCGAAGGCCTCATCACCGGCGGCGTACTTGTGCGTGATCCAGACTGCGCGTTTCACGCCCTTGTCCCACATCGGTTTGCCCAGCGCCATCGTCGGCTGCGAGTTCGTGAACGAGGTGCGGAACACGTTGGGTGCGCACAGAGCGCGCGTGGCGGCATGCACGCCCGCGTTCGGGATGACGCACAGGGTGCCGCTGTCGCGCACGACCTTCTGGATACCCATCTGCACGCCCGAGTGCACGGTGCCGATCAGCACGTCCACCTTGTCGCGTTGCACGAGCCGGTTGGCGTTCTCCACGCCTTTGGCCGGTTCGGACTCGTCGTCCACCTTGAACCATTCGATGTCGCGGCCGCCCAGCTTGCCGCCTTTTTCATCGATCGCCATGCGCACACCGTTTTCGATGGCGACGCCCAACTGCGCATAGGTGCCGGTGTACGGCAGCATCAGGCCCACGCGTACTTTGGAGCCCTGGGCGCGCACGATTTGCGGCAGCAGCAGGCCGGTGGATGCGGCGCCTACGATGGCGGCGCTGCGGGACAGAACGAGTCTGCGAGTGGTCATACGGATCTCCTTATTCGATTGGGGACAGTGCCGAAGGCCTGCCCCAAAGTTATGGTTTATTTAGGCCTAAAGCATTTTTACCGGATGCGGCGCCGCTGCGCACCATGACTTACCCGGACTTCGCAAGCTGGGGCCGCGCCGAAAGCGGGAAGGTCATAGGCCGATGCGCAGCTTGAAGCGCTGGATCTTTCCGGTGGCGGTTTTTGGCAGCTCGGAAACGAACTCGATCCAGCGTGGGTACTTGTACGGCGCTAGCAGGGTCTTGACGTGTAATTGCAGTTCCTGGGCCGTGGCTGCCTGGCCGGGCTTGAGCACCACATAAGCCTTCGGTTTGACAAGTTGATCGGTATCCGCGACGCCGATCACGGCGGCTTCGAGTACCGATGCATGCGTTGCGAGGCAGGCCTCGACCTCGAAGGGGGATACGTAGATGCCGCCGACCTTGAGCATGTCGTCGCTGCGGCCGCCATAAGTGTAGTAACCGTCCGCGTCCATCGTGTACTTGTCACCGCTGCGAGTCCACTCGCCCGCAAAGGTACCCTTGGTCTTGGCCCGGTTGTTCCAGTACATCAGCGCCGCACTGGGGCCGTTGATCTGCAGTTCGCCGATTTCGCCGACGCCGCATTCGTGGCCGTCGTCGGCTACGAGCCGCAACTCGTAGCCCGGCACCGCCTTGCCGGTCGTTCCATAACGCACCTCGCCGGGCCGGTTCGACAGGAAGATGTGCAGCATTTCGGTGGAGCCGATGCCGTCGAGGATTTCAGCGCCGTAAGCCTCGGTCCAGCGTTTGCCGATGTCGGCGGGCAGAGCTTCCCCGGCGCTGGTGCAAAGGCGCAGGTTCATGGCCTCCCGCTTCGGCGCGGCCGGGTCCGCCAGCAACGCCGCATAAAGTGTCGGCACGCCGTAAAAGATGGTGGGCTGGAACTTCGTGAGGACGCCGAAGACATCGGCCGGTGTTGGCCGTGCCGGGAGGAGCACCGCAGTCGCGCCGACGCTCATGGGGAAAGTAAGCGAATTGCCCAAGCCATAGGCAAAAAACAGCTTGGCGGCCGAAAAGACCACGTCCTCTTCCTGGATGCCGAGCACGGCGCCAGCGTACAGTTCGGCCGTCTGGATCAGGTGGCTGTGCAGGTGGACGGTGCCCTTGGGTGTACCGGTCGAACCGCTGGAATACAGCCAGAAGCAGGCATCGTCGCTGCACGTGCCCGCCACGTGAAGCGTCGTCGCGCCGGAGCCGATCATGGCCGCAACCGAATTTGGCCCCGTTTCCCCGGCCACGACGACGGTCTTGAGGGTGCCGATGTGTCCGATCAAGCCTTCGAAGGTTGGCAGCAATGGCTTGGACACGAACAAGGCCTGCGCGCGCGAATCGCGCAGCATGAAGTCGAAATCCTTCGCGGTCAACAAGGTGTTGACTGCAATCGGGACCACGCCGGCCAGGATGCAGCCGAGGAAAACCACCGGCCATTCGAGCGTGTCGAGCATCACCAGCATCGCCCGGCTCTCGGGAGCGATGCCGCTGGCCCGAAGGGCATTCGCAAAACGATGGGCCTGATCGGTCAGCTCACCATAGGTCAGCTGGGCCCCGCTAGAAGCGTCCACGAAAGCGACCTTGGCAGGACGCGCCGCGTTGCGCGCGAGCAGGTCCTGGGCTGCGTTGTAGTCTCTCGGAATCTCGACTCGCGGTGGGGTTGTGCTGTGGTCCGCGCGGCTAAGGTGCATGCCTGTCGTCTCCTGTATTTATCAATCCGGGGCTGCCTGCTCGTCTGGCATGGTACCGACGCCAGGCTGATGGCGCCACATTTTGCGCCTGCAATAAACTGCTTGACAATAGATTTGTCGGAAGCATACTGCAACCTTGATCTGGCGCAAACAGCAAGAGCCGGAGACGCAAGCGGCCAATGAACGACCAAGAACCAAATGCCGTCCTGGTAGAACTGGGCGCGAGGGTGCGTGCGTGGCGGGCGCGGCGAGGCATGACGCGCAAGCAGCTGGCAGCCGACTCCGGCCTGTCCGAGCGCTTTCTCGCTGACGTGGAAAGTGGTCGCGGCAATGTATCGATCAATTCGCTGCAAGCGGCCGCACATGCCTTAAGCATCACCATTGTCGAACTGCTCCAGGATGCCCCGCGACCCGCAGCCGCCCGGATCCAAGGTCTGCTGGCGCAGTTGGACGACGCGCAACTCGATCAAGCGCACGCTCTCGTGGCGGCCAACTTTGGCCGAGCCGATCAGAGGGGGCGTGAAAAGCGCATTGCGCTGATCGGTTTGCGCGGGGCCGGCAAGTCGACGCTAGGCGCGCAGCTTGCGGCGCAGCGGGGCGTGCCGTTCGTCGAACTGGACCGTGAGATCGAGCGCGAAGCCGGCACCAGCATGAACGAGATCCTGCTGTTGCACGGCCAGCCCGGCTATCGCCGCTACGAACGCCGTGCCCTGCTTCGCATTGCGGATGACCATCCCGACGGTGTGGTGGTGACCACTGGCGGCAGCCTGGTGAGCGAGCGCGAAACCTTCGATTTGCTGCAAAGCCGCTTTTATTGCGTGTGGCTCAGGGCCAGTCCCGAAGAGCACATGAGCCGGGTCGTGGCCCAGGGTGACCTGCGGCCCTTTCATACCGCCCACGCCGGCGATGCGCAGGGCGCAATGAGCGAAGCGATGGAAGACATCCGCCGCATCCTGGCCAGCCGCGAAGCGCTGTATGCCCGCGCCGATTCAGTGGTGGACACCGCCGGGCGAACGGTCAAGCAATCCTTCAGGGACCTGGAACGGTCCTGTTCGATCAGGAGTTAGCCCGAAGCTCCGATCCGGCGCCACGTCAACGGGAAGGCAGGGTTGCGCTCAAGGCTTCGTCGCGCTCGAGTGCAGGCCACGTCGAAAGCGGGCCGCACGTTAGAATGCGGGCCAGCGGAGCGTAGCGCAGTCTGGTAGCGCATCTGGTTTGGGACCAGAGGGTCGTAGGTTCGAATCCTATCGCTCCGACCAATCATTCCCATCTCCA
Organism: Ramlibacter sp.; assembly: GCA_035571795.1. Classification (GTDB taxonomy): domain Bacteria; phylum Pseudomonadota; class Gammaproteobacteria; order Burkholderiales; family Burkholderiaceae_C; genus Ramlibacter. The sequence continues at coordinate 1,156 of DATNBX010000049.1, read as the reverse complement.
TCCCCATCTTCGGCGTCAGGTCGGCGCCTGTGCATTGGCATGCCGCGCCATTCTTGGCTATAACTGCTCTCCGCACCCGGCTGCGCGCTCCGTGCGGCGCCGTCGTTTTTCGCGCCTGCCGTTTACTGACGAGGAGACATCGTGAAGATCCACTATCACCCCGCTTCCACTACCAGCCGCCCCTTGATGCTGTTTGCTGCCGAGCAGGGCCTGGACGCCGAACTCGTGCTGGTTGACATCTTCACGGGCGAGCACATGCGTGAACCCTATGTCCAGCTCAATCCCAACCAGCTCATTCCGACGCTTGAGGACGGCGACTTCAAGCTGACCGAAAGCTCGGCCATCCTGAAATACCTGGCCGACAAGAGCGGCTCGCCGGCTTATCCGAAGGACCTCAAGCAGCGCGCCAAAGTCAATGAAATGATGGATTGGTTCAACACCCAGGTGTGCCGCGACTGGGCCTATGGATTCATCTATCCGCAGATTTTCCCGAGCCACAAGCGCCGGGACGACGCGACGCAGGCCGCCACGCTCGCGTGGGGGAAGGAGCGCGCCAGGGGATGGCTGAAGGTGCTCGACGAAAAGCTGCTCGGGCCGAACAAGGCGTTCCTGTGCGGCGACACCATCACCATCGCGGACTATTTCGGCGTTTCGTTCGTCGCGCTCGGCGAAGTGACGCGTTGTGACTATTCGGCGTATCCGAACATCACGCGCTGGCTGGGCAACATGAAGCGGCTCAAGAGCTGGAACAAGGTGTTCGAGGCCATCAACGGCTACGCGGCCTCGCTGAAAGACCAGCCGTTCGAAACGATTTGAGTTCTAGTCTGATGCTTTGCGGGTCAGATCACAATTCAGGACAGTGGCGCTGACGGCGGAAAATTGTCTCCAACGAAATTGTGCTCTGACCCCAACCGACCAAGAGGGGTTGCCGATCATGATCAAGAAACTCCATCACAACGCCTACCGGTGCCGGGACTCCGAGGAAACTCGCAAGTTCTACGAGAACTTTCTCGGGCTGCCGCTGGCCGGCACGCTGGAGATCAACGAGACCAAGAGCGGCCGCAAGACCGAAACGCTGCACACGTTTTACCGGCTCGATGACGGGTCGTACCTGGCGTTTTTCGAAGCTCCCGACATGCCCTTCGAGTTCAAGGCG
>DATNBX010000048.1:0-2905 GCA_035571795.1 Ramlibacter sp. | reverse complement strand
CGGCTCCTTCGATGTGGCACGGCGTTCTGGTGTTCGGGCTGCTGGCCGGCATGGTCGCCTCGGCCCTGCAACGCGGATCGTTCGGCTGGCGTTGGCCACGCGATGCGGCGGGCTGGTTGCGCCACGCCGGCGGCGGCGCATTGATGGGGTCGGGTGCGTCCATGGTGCCGGGCGGAAACGACACCTTGCTGCTGGGCGGCCTGCCGATGATGACGGCGGGCGCCTTGTTCAGCTATCTGGCGATGCTGGCCGGCATTGCGACGGTGCTCGGCGTCCTGCGCGGAACACGTTCACTCGCGCAACCAATATGACTAACTCTGATACGGGTGTCCAAACGCAGTGCGCCGCAGATAACGACCCCGGCCGGCTTCGGCGCGAAGGTCGCCATCGGCCCACAGATGCGTGCCACGGCTCAACGTATGCACGACCACCCCCTGCACGTCCATCCCTTCCCAGACCGAGAAGTCGGTGTTCTGCCTTTGAGCGGCCGCCGACAGCGTCTTGGTCCTGGCCGGATCGAGCACGATCACATCGGCGTCGGCGCCGACTTCGAGTGCACCCTTGCGCGGCCAAAGGTTGAAAGTCCGCGCCGCGTTGGTTGAGCTCAGCGCCACGAACTGTTCCGGGGAAATCCGCCCACTGTTCACGCCCAGGTGCCAGAGCACATGCAAGCGGTCTTCGATTCCGCCGCAGCCATTGGGTATGCGGGTGAAATCGTCCTGGCCAAGACGCTTCTGGGCCTTGGTGAAGCAGCAGTGATCGGTGCCGGTGGTGCTGAGCGTGCCGTCCTGCACGGCTTGCCAGAGCGCCGCCTGGTGCTCGCGCGGCCGGTACGGCGGGCTCATCACATGGCCGGCGGCGAAATCGAAATCGGCATGCCGGTACACCGAGTCATCGATGGCGAGGAAACCGGGCAGTGTCTCACCGATCACCTTCACGCCGCGGCCACGGGCCTGCGCTATCGCTCGCGCAGCTTCGGCCGCCGATACATGCACGACATACAGCGGAACACCGGTGATTTCCGCCATGGTGATGGCGCGGCCGGTCGCTTCGCCTTCGCATTGCGGCGGACGCGAGAGCACATGACCCAGCGGCGAAGTGACGCCCTCGGCGAGCATCTTCGCTTGCAGATAAGCGATGAGCTCACCGTTCTCGGCGTGGACCTGGGCCAGGGCGCCCAACTCGCGGCAACGCAGGAAGCCGGCAATGAGCTGCTCGTCGGGCAACATCAATCCGCCTTTGTAGGCCAGAAAGAACTTGAAACTGGTGATGCCGTGATCGCGCACGAGGATTTCCATCTCCTTGGAGAAGCGCGGCCCCCACCATGACACGGTCATGTGGAAGCCATAGTCGATGGACGCCTTGGCCGCCCGGCTGCGCCAGACTGCCAGCGCCTCCAACGGCGACTGATCTCGCTCGGGGCCGACGAAGTCCAGGATCGAAGTGGTCCCCCCGGCAGCGGCGGCCGCCGTGCCGGTGTAGAAATCGTCAGCGACGACGGTGCCCATCATCGGCAGTTGCAGATGCGTGTGCGGATCGATGCCGCCGGGCATGACGAAGCATCCGCCCGCGTCGACGACCTGAGTGCCGGGGCCAGGCTCCAGCTCCGCGCCGACGGCGGCGATCAGGCCGTCACGGCACAGCAGGTCCGCTCGCCGGCGCCCGTCGGCAGTGACAACGATGCCGCCCCGAATCAGTGTCTCGTTCATGGCGTTGGCGTTGGCGCTGCGGCAAGCAGCAGACCCGTGCTGATGAAGTTGTTCGCCTGTGGTCTGGCAACGGCGATCCGGATCAAGTCCATCGTGCGCAGCCAGCGCAGATCGACCGCGGCCTTGGCGTGGCCCTCGACCGAGCCAAGCGGGTCGTCAAGATCAAGGCGAATGTCGAACCCTTTGCCGGCGTACCTCAGCTTGTTGCCCGGGCTTGTCTCCAGCAGCACTTCTTCGCCATTGAAGCGCCCGTGCATGGTCAGCGTGTCCCCGTCCAACGCAAAGGCGAAGCCGTCGCGATCCGGTGTCTCTTTCCAGGCCGCAGCGCTGCCGAAGAACCGCGCCTTGGCCAGATAGGGGCTACCGTCCTCCGGGCAGAACACGTCGCAATTGCCACACTCGTTGCAAGCGTCCGCGAAGTTACCCAGCTGCCGGTGCCGTTCGAAGACCAAAGCGCCGGCAGCTTCGCTGCGCCATCCGCCCGGAGTCGGCACCAGGCGCTCGACCGGGTAAGTACCCGGCGGAATGACATATGCGAAGTTGGCATCGTTGGGGCAGACCGGCAGACACTTGTTGCAGGCAATGGTGCAGTCGAAAAGCGCCAGCCGGCTTGCGATCTTGCGGGGGGGCGCCACTTGTTCCGTACGGCTGTAGCGCGGGTCTTGCATTAGCTGGTCGACGTATGTTTTTGTATTGAGCAATAGACACGCCGATACCCAGGCCGCGAAATCCGCTCCCGCAGCCGCTGCGGGAGCGCCTTTGCTTTCCAGCACCGATCGGCAAGCCTCGGCCCGGTCTCCTGTCAGGCCGAGATCCTTCAAAGCCGATTCACCATGGCCAAAGGCTCTGACGATGTACTCATCGATGCTGCGAGCCCCAACCGCATCCATGCGCGCTTCCAGTGCCGCCAGATAGCGGATGGCGCGGCCATAGCCACCCGCTTTCAGCAGGTCCGAGCAAACCGTGACCGGCTTCAGACCGAGCGCGACGGCGTCGGCGAAATTGCCGTCATCGATGCCCGCCGAAAACGAAACCGGGAAGCGGTCGCCGAAGGCGGAACGGAAGCGTTGGACCAGAACCATGGCCAACACGTGCAGCGGCAACCCGGACATGTACATCTGCGATTCGGTTGCCGGGAAAACGGTCTTGTGGTTCTTGACCAGCAGCGTGTTGCTGAATTTCACGCCGAAGCCACG
>DATNBX010000047.1:0-18224 GCA_035571795.1 Ramlibacter sp. | reverse complement strand
TTGAGTCCGCTGGAATTTCGCCTGCTCGAGCGGCTGGCGCGCTTTCCGGGCAAAGTGATCACGCACCGCCAGTTATTGACCGACGTGTGGGGCACCGACCAGGTCGACCAGCTGCATTACCTGCGCATCTACATGGGCCATCTGCGCAGCAAGATCGAATCGGACCCGGCCGAGCCGCGCTACCTGCTCACCGAACTTGGTGTGGGCTACCGGCTGGCGGACGAGTAAAGACCCGCCGTCCGCCGTTTATGCGATTTTTACGCGCGGGCGAGCACAAACGGAACCTCTGGCACAACGAGGTACCGCTTTTATGGACGCTGAAGCAACGGGCGTGCAATTGCACAAGTCGAGTACGGCCGCACTGACGCTGGCCGCCCTGGGCGTGGTGTACGGCGACATCGGGACCAGCCCGCTGTACACGATCAAGGAGATCTTCCATCACTCCACCGGTGTGCCGCTGAACCCGGAGACCATCGTGGGCGCCGTGTCGGTGGTGTTCTGGGCCTTGATGCTGGTGGTCACGCTGAAATACGTGGTGCTGATCCTGCGCGCCGACAATCGCGGCGAGGGCGGCATCATGGCCTTGCTGGCGCTGGCGTCGCAAACGGCCGCGGCACGGCCGGTGCTTCGTAACCGGCTCCTGATGCTGGGGGCGTTCGGCGCCTGCCTGTTCTACGGTGACAGCGTGCTGACGCCGGCGATCTCCGTGCTCAGTGCCGTGGAGGGCCTGGAAATCGTCACGCCCGCGCTCAAGACCTGGGTGCTGCCGCTGGCGATGGCAATCCTGGCGGGGCTGTTCATGGCACAACGCTGGGGCACGGCCGCGATGGGCCGCTGGTTCGGGCCGATCATCGTCGTGTGGTTCATCACGCTGGCTGCGGTAGGCCTCTACCAGATCGCGCAGGCACCGGAAATCCTGCAGGCGCTCGACCCACGCCACGCCTGGCACTTCCTGGCCGACCGCGGCTGGGGCCTGTTCCTGGCCGTCGGCGCCGTGGTGCTGGCGGTCACGGGAACCGAAGCGCTCTATGCCGACATGGGGCACTTCGGCAAGCGGCCCATTCGCCTGGCCTGGACCAGCTTCGTGCTGCCGTCGCTGGCGCTCAATTACGCCGGCCAGGGCGCGCTGCTCCTGCGCACGCCGGCCGCCGTGGAAAACCCGTTCTACCTGAGTTTTCCGCCGGCGCTGCTGCTGCCCGCCGTGGGGATCGCCGCGATCGCCACCATCATCGCTTCGCAAGCCGTGATCTCCGGCGCCTACTCGCTGACCCAGCAAGCCATCCAGCTGGGCTTCCTGCCGCGCATGCGGATCGTCCACACTTCGGCGCGCCAGCGCGGCCAGATCTATATTCCCGCGATCAACTGGTTCCTGCTGATCTCGGTCGTGCTGGCCTGCATCGGCTTCGGCAGCTCGTCGGCGATGGCCTCGGCGTACGGCATCGCCGTCACCGGCACCATGCTCATTACCACCGTGCTGACGTATTTCGTGATCCGTCACGGCTGGGGCTTGCCGGCCTGGCTGTCGATCGGTGCGACGGCTTTCTTCATCGCCGTGGACGCGTTGCTGCTGATCTCGTGCTCGACCAAGATCGTCGAGGGCGGCTGGTTCCCGCTGCTGCTGGCGGGGCTGCTGCTGGTGACGATGACGGCCTGGAAGCGCGGCCGCGAGCTGCTCTCGGATACGCTGCGGGCCGACATGCTGCCGATGGACGGCTTCGTCGAGGCGCTGGCGCTGGATCCCAACCTGCTGCGGGTGGACCGCACCGCCGTGTTCCTGTCGTCCGAAAGCGGGGTCGTGCCGCAGGCCCTGTTGCACAACATGAAGCACAACCTGGTGCTGCACAAGCGCAACGTCATCCTCACCATTCAATTTCACGAGGATCCGATCATCCCGGCCGAGCGCCGCGTGCAAGTCCACGAGGAAGGCGCCGGCTTCTGGCAGGTGACGGTCCATTTCGGCTTCACCGAGCAGCCCGACATCCCGAAAGCAATGGCCCTGTGCGCGCAGCAGGGATTGCCCATCGATGCCTTCGCAACCTCCTTCTTCCTCAGCCGCGAGACGGTCGTGCCGGCACCGCGCGGCGGCATGGCGCGCTGGCGGCAAAACCTGTTCGAGGCCATGTCGCGCAACGCCGGTCGCGCGGTGGACTATTTCGGCATACCGCACAACGCCGTGATCGAGCTGGGGACGCGGGTGCAGCTGTAGCGAAGTCCTCCAGGCGCTGCACCACGCGCGCCCGCACGGGCTTGCCAAAGTTGGGGTCGATGAGAAAAGGCCGAGTGAAGCCTGGACCTAGTTATGCTCACTGGTTTGGTCAATAAGGAACGGCCGAACCCTACGAACAATATGGCTAAAGCACTCTCTTTCGCGCTCGAAAGGTCCGACTCCGACCCCATTGTTGGCGGCCGGGTTGAGCTGCAGTTGCTCACCACGCTCAAATGCAACCTGAAATGCAGCTACTGCTCACTGGGCGTGGGTCAGGTGCTGGGATCGCAGATTCATGTGGAGTACGACATCGAACAGCTCGGCGCTTTTGTTGACAGGCACCTGGAGGGCAAGGAGGTCTACGTCACGTTCTATGGCGGCGAGCCCACGCTGAACAAAGCGCTAATGCTGGAAGTGATGCAGCGTTTCCCGCGTTTCCGCTTTCAGTTGCAGACCAACGCGACGCTGATCGACAACCTGCCCGACTGGGCCTTGAACCGCCTGTCCAACGTGCTGGCTTCGATTGACGGCGGCCAAGCCATCACCGACGGTTATCGGGGCCGCGGCATTTACCGTCAGGTGATCAAGAACCTCAAGGAGGTGCGCAGCAAGATCGGTGGCTCGATCACGGCACGTGTCACCTGGGGCAACCCCGACACCTGCTTTGAAGAACTGGACCAGCTGGTGGATGACGACATGCCGTTCGATTACCTGTACTGGCAGTTCGTGGCCGACGAGATGTATGCGGGCGATTCGCTGGCCAAACGCCAGGCGGTGCTGGTGCAATTGATCGACAAGTTCTTCTCGTGTACGGATGTGCTTTACCCGCTCATTCCGCTGATGGGCATGGTGCGCAACAAGCTGTTCCCCACGCGCGCGCTGGAGCTGTATGCGGGGCGTACGCAATGCCGCGCGTCCACCCATCTGCTTAACGTCATGCCCAGCGGCGAGATCTATCCATGTCCCGATATGTTGTATGCGCCGGCCATGAAGATGGGCGATATCAAGGACAACTGGCTCCAGAAGAGCCCATTGCAGGCGACGACTGAAATGCCCTGCGCGAGCTGCGAAGCCTATTCCTGGTGCCGTGGCAACTGCATGAAGAACCTGTATCTGGGCTACGTCAAGCAGGACATGCGCTACCGCACGAATGTGGCGGAGCCAATTTGCGAACTGATTCGATTCATGGGCCGTGAAATCGACAAGCGCGATCCGCAATCCTGGTTCGACCAAGCCACGATTGCCGTGCGCAAGCAGCTCATGGATTGCGAAGTGTATGAATACGTGGAGGTCATGCCTTGAGCCGGAACACGAGCCTCTGCATGTCGTTGCTCTTTGATCCATGAGCACCCGCGCGCCAGAGCGTTTCCCGATCCGGTTCGACGACTGGTACGCTGTCTTGTCGAGCGCCTTGTTTCTGCCCCCGTCCAGTGCCTACGTCGAGGTGGTTGGCGATGAGGTGCAGGTCCGAATGGGTTGGGCGTTTCGAGCCCGTTTTCCCCGGTCGGCCATCGCTGTCGTCGCGAAGGATCACGGCAGACCGTTGAGCCGGGGCGTTCACGGATTCGGGGGCAGATGGTTGGTGAACGGATCGGCGCAGGGGTTGTTGAGGATCGACCTCGCGCCTGGGCAACACGGCCAAGTGGCGGGATTTTCCGTCCGTCTGCGACGGCTTGTCGTTAGCGTGACGCAGCCAGCTGCTTTGGCCGCGGCACTGAGGGCATCGCCGTAGCATGCATCGAGATATGACCCTGTTGGCCGAGCTAAGCCAAAGGCTCATAAGCTCGCGGTCGGCCGCATGCAGCCGCTTCGTCCCATGGCGGAATAAACCGCCGTATCAATCTTCCGGCACCAGCAGCCGATGCCGCAGCTGGTCGGCCACCACCGCGATGATGAGCAGCCCGCCGAGCACCACCATTTGCAGGTACGACCCCACGTTGGTCAGGTTCATGCCGTTTTGCACCAGGCCGATGAACAAGGCCCCGAGCACCACGTTTTCCACACGGCCCATGCCACCCCGCAAGCTGACACCCGCGATGACACAAGCCGCAATCGACTCCAGCGCGATGGTTCCACCCAGGTTGGCTTCGCCCGTCCCCACCCGGGCGGTCAGCAGCAGCCCGCTCACCGAAGCCAGCGTCGCGCAGAGCAGGTAAGCAATGAGCAGCACTTTTCGGGTGCTGATGCCCGACAGCGTCGCGGCCCTGGCATTCCCGCCGACGGCCAGCAGGTGGCGTCCAATGACCGTCCGGTTCATCAGCACCGTCATCCCCGTGACGCAAACGACGGTGACCAGAATCGGAACGGAAATGCCGAACACGCTGCCAAATCCGAAGTAGTCGCTAAACACGCTGGGAAGTCCCGAGACTGGCACGCCGCCGGTCAGGAACAGTGCAATTCCGAAACCGACCGATTGCATGCCCAGCGTCACGATGAACGGAGAGACTCCCACCACCGCGACGCCAAGGCCGTTCACCACGCCGATCAGCGTGCCGGCCAATACCCCGGCTCCGCAGCCTGCCGCGATGGCGATCCACGCCGCGTCGGGGCTGGCCTGAATCACGCTGCTCATCACGGATGCCGAGACCACTGACGTGATCGCCAACACCGTCCCAACCGAAAGATCGAATCCACCGGTCACCAGCGCCAGCATTTGCCCCATGGACACCAGGATCAGATAGACCGCCTGGCGCATCAGGTTGGTCAGGTTCTGCACGGACAGGAACTGATCCGACGCGAGCGAGAAGACCACGATCGCGATGACGAGCATGAACGGCAACACACCCACGCGCACAAAGGCGCGGACGAGCAGTTGCCACAGGCGCCGCGGGAGATGTGAATAGTGCGTATAGTCAGGTTTCAACACAGCGCTCATGCCGCCAACCTCGCGGGTTCGAAAAATAGATTCAACAGGCGCGATTCGGTGATGTGAGGCGGATGCAGCTCACCGGATAGCTCACCGCGGCACATGACGTAGGTTCGATGCGTCAGATGCAGGATTTCAGGCAGATCGGACGAAACGATCACGACTGCGGCGCCGCTTTCGCACAGCGCCTGGATCAGGCCGTACAAGGCGCTTCGCGTCCCCATGTCCACCCCCACCGTGGGCTCGTCGAACACGTACAGCGTGGCCGATTGCGTGAAGCCTTTGGCGAACATCACCTTCTGCTGGTTGCCGCCCGACAGCAGACCGACCGCCCGGTACAGGTTGCGGGTGGTCAGCTCCACTCGTTGCGCCGAGCTACGCGCCAGCTGGCGGCTCAAGCCCTGCCTGAGCCACCCGGCCGGACCGCGCAGCGGACCTGCCAGGATGGGCAGCACCATGTCTTCGCTCGAGCGGAAGTTCAGCACGAGCCCCTCCGCCTTGCGGTCCGGCGGAAGGTAAAAGAACCCGTCCGCGAGCATCTGCGCGGTAGTCGCGTTGGTACGGTCTTGTCCCTTGAACAGGACGCGGCCCTGGGTCACCTTCGACAGCCCGTACAAAGCCCGCACCAGTTCCGACTTGCCCGAGCCGACCAGGCCGGCAATCCCGACCACTTCGCCGCGGCGCACATGGATGCTGGCGTTTCGCACGCCATTGCGAGACCACAGGTCGTGCACCTCCAGCACGGTTTGGCCCGGCTTTGAAGCGATCTGCGGGTAGATCTTGGCGATGCTGCGCCCCGTCATCAGCTCGATCAAGCGTTCTTCCGACGCGTCTTCAGCAGCAACGGTGGCAATTTTCTGGCCGTCGCGCAGGACCGTGATCCGGTTGGCGATCTGCTTGATTTCCTGGATTCGATGCGAGATGTAGATGATCCCCACGCCCTGGTCCTGCAACCGCTTGACCAATTCGAACAGGCTTTGGGTTTCCTGGTCCGTGAGGGACGCGGTGGGCTCGTCCAGGATCAACACGGAGACATTTCCGCGCAAGCTCTTGGCAATCTCGACCATTTGCTGCTGCGCGCGTGAAAGATGGCTGACGAGGCTGTCGCAGTCGATCTCGAATCCGAGTTCGTTCAGCAGGCGTTGCGCGCGGCCGCGCAGTGCCGCCTTGTCCAGCAACGGGACAGCTGCGTATCTCGGCTCTTCTCCCAGGCACAGGTTTTCCGCCACCGTCAGCGTCGGCACCAGCGAAAACTCCTGAAAGACCGCGCTGATGCCCTTGGCGCGCGCATCGCGCACGCTCGACAAGTGCGCGGGCTCGCCCTTGATGCCGATCTCGCCGGCGCTGGGCTGCACGGCCCCGGCAAGGATCGAAATCAGCGTGGACTTGCCGGCGCCGTTTTCGCCGAACAGCACATGCACTTCGCCCGCCAGCAACTCGAAATCGATGTCATCGAGTGCCTGCACGCCGGGGTAGTGCTTGCTCAACCGAAAAGTGCTGAGCAGGCACTCCGCCGGCGCATCGCTGGTTGCGGGCTTGATGTCCACGAGATTGCCGCCGGCAGGCCCTTGTTACTTGACCTCGAACACGGCCTTGAACGCGGTCGGAGGCAGGATGTCAGTGGACTTGACGGTCTTCAGGTTGGCGCCGTCCACGACGAAGATCTTCGGACCGACGTGCTTGACCAACTCCTTGCCTTCCAGCGCCCGCACCGCCTGGTCGATGGCGACGCGGCCCTGGATCACCATCGAATCGGCCGGCGCCGCCATGATGCGCCCGTTCTTGATGCCGTCATAGACGCCGGGCGTCATGTAGAACGACATCACCTTGACCTTCTTGTCCTGGCCGCGCGAACGCAGGATGCCTGTGGCGGCTTCGGCCGTGACCGCGGTGCCCGCCACATAGGCCAGGTCGGGGTTGGCTTGCAGCACGTCTTCGACCAGTTTGGACTGGGCTTCCTTGCCGGTGTCCCCATACTTGGGATCCAGGATCGTCAAGGCGCTGTTCTTGGTGGCCTCCATGAAGCCTTTGTGCGCGGCTTCGACCCATGATGCACCCGCGGGCCCGGGGAACCAGCCTACCTTGACCTTGGGGCTGCCGGCGGGATGCAGTTTGGTGAGGTATTCGCCGGCGGAGAACCCCATGGTGTAGAAGGACACCAATGACTTGGCGGTCAGGTCAGACGAGTTGATGCCGTTGACCACGTCAATCACCGGAATCTTCTTGGCGCTGATGGTCTTGACCAGGCTGTTCAAGCCGTCGCCGGAAATCGCACCGATGACCACCGCGTTGGCGCCGCGCGCCACGCAGTCCTCGATCTGCGAAATTTGCTTGCTGAGGTTGGTGTAGCCGCCGGCTTCAACCAGTTGCAGCTTGGTCCCCAGGCGCTTGGCTTCCTCCACCACACCGTAGTCGACGCCCAGCCAGTAGGCGTCCTTCATGTGCGGAAAGGACACGCAGATGTCCCACTTCTTGCTGGCCTTGGCCAGCGGCGTATAGCTGATATCGGACTTCTTGCCGTCCGCGGCAAACGCAGGGTCGGTCACCTCGGCCTTGTATGGGAACCAGTCCGCGGCATGGGCGGAGGTCGCCAGTGCAATGGCTGTGAAAAACGCACCCGCTGTCAACGCCTTGCACGTATTGGATTTCGTCATGTCATCTCCTTTGTGGGTTAAGAAACTCGGGGGTCCGAAAGTGGATGCGAAAAACGCGCGGTCACGCCACGAACGCGGTCCGCAGCTGCTTGAGCCGCGCGGTTTGCCCTGCCCGAGCCTGCAGTGCCTGCGCCATATCCACCGCCACGAAACGGGCCTTGTAGTTCGGCTGCATCTGGGCGATCAGACCCATGTCGGCGCTGACAACCGTACCGATCATGGCGTAGCCACCGCCCGATACCGCGTCGCGCTGCAAGATGATGGGCTCCAGGCCGCCGGGCACCTGGATCGAGCCGTAGGGATAGCCCGCGTCCACGATGTTGGACGGGTCGGATCCCGCGCCAAAGGGCGGCGTGCGGTCGCGGAATTTCAAGGGCTGGCCGTGCCGGTAGCGGTATCCGATACGATCGGCCTCCGGAGCGACCGACCAGGTGTCGGCATAGAAACTGACGGCCGCTTCTTTCGTCAGGCGGTGGTCGTACAGGCCCGGCAGCACGCGCAGCCGCACCTCCTTTTCCGGCTGGCGCACCCAACCTGCGGGCGCGGCGGTGCCTTCCCTGGCGCGCCGCGAGCGCGCACCCACCGGCAGGACATCGCCGGACTCCAGCTTGCGCCCCTTGAATCCGCCGAATGCGCCAAGGCCGTAGGTCGAGCGGCTTCCAAGCACTTTTGGCACGTCGATGCCGCCAGCCACCGCCACATACAGGCGAGCGCCCAAGGTCATGAAGCCGAACTTCAACGTATCGCCCGCCCGAACCGTGAACGACGTATCCCGGGGCGCCTCTTTTTCGTTGACCTTGACCGTCGCGACGGCGCCGGTGATGGCCACCATGGCGTCTTCCGTGAAGCGCAGCTCGGGCGCCAGCAGCGAGCACTCCAGCGCAGCCGAATCTTCCGGATTGCCGACGAGCAAGTTGGCCAGCCTGAACGACAGTTGATCGAGCGCGCCCGACAATGGGATGCCCAGGTGGTAGTACCCGGGCCTGCCTGCATCCTGTACGCTGGTTGCAAGCCCCGGTTTGAGGACTTCAATCGCCATGGAGCGCCTCCAGAATCTGTTGGTTGTAGCCAGCCGGGTCCGCCAGGAAATGCTTCAGCGAAAACTGCACGGGACGGATGCGAAGGTCGAAGGTGCCCGCCTCCACCTGCGCGACATTGCGGTCGTATTCGGCGCGGTCGATCGGTTTCCACTTGACGATGTCGCCGGGACGGAAGAACACCATGAAGTCCTTCAGATAGGGCAGCGACTGCGCCGGATCGAAGATCGGTGCCGGCGTGATGCCGAACATCTGGTAGCCGCCCGCGCCGCGCACCGAGTAGATGCAGCTGAAGCACCCGCCATGGCCGATGGTGAGTTTGGGCGTATCGGTGCGGGGGCGCAGGTATTTGGGCACTTCAATCTGGCGCTCGCGGTCCACCATCTGGAACAGGAACGGCAGGCCCGCGACGAAACCCACCATGGAGACGAACCAGGGCGCTCCCGAATGCGCTGCGATGAACGCGTCGACTGAATCGAAGCCGTTGATCCGGGCGGCATACTGCAGGTCCGTGCTGTCGGGGTCCTGGTGACGCTCGCGGAATTTCATCAGCGTTTCATGGGTCCACGGGTCGTTGTAGAGGACGGGAATCTCGACGACTCGGGTTTGCAGCTGCAAGTCGGCGCCGCCCACCGCCTGCTCGACGTCCTTGAGCGTGCGCAACACTGCGTCGGGTGCGATCACGTCGGGGTCGAACCGGACCAGGTAAGCGGCATTGGCGGGGCAGATTTCCGTGATGCCGGGCACCGCGCGCCGCTGCAGTTCGGTGCAGATGGCCATGCCCTTGAAGAATGCGCTCAACGACATTTCGTCGCTGATCTCGACGAACAGGTGCTCGTCGCCGCCGAAGGAGTAACGCGCGGGGCTGGAGTTCATGAGGTGACTTTCGCAAGCTGCGGTTGGGAAATCGAAGCAGGTTCCGCCTCGGCTTTCGGCTGTGAGGCCGGCGGCCTGGCCAGCCACTCCTCCAGAAAGCCGGTATGAAATCGCGCCTGTTGCACGTCGCGGTCGGCGCACAGCGCCTTGTGCAGGTCGGCGGTGGTGGATACGCCGGAGATGACCAGTTCATCGAGCGCGCGCCGCATTCTGGCCATGGCCGAGGCGCGGTCCTCGTCCCAGACGATGAGTTTGCCCAGCAGCGAGTCGTAGTACGGCGGAATGGTGTATCCCGGGTACAGCAAGGTGTCGAAGCGCACGCCGGGCCCGCCCGGCATCACCAGCTGGGTGACGTGTCCCGGGTTGGGCATGAAGTTCTTCGCAACGATTTCGGCGTTGATGCGGACTTCGATGGCCGCACCTCGCAGGCGAATGTCTTCCTGCTTGATGCGCAAAGGCTCACCCAGCGCTACGTGCAGCATTTCTTTCACCAGATCCAGTCCGGTCACCATCTCGGTCACGGGATGTTCGACCTGGATGCGCGTATTCATCTCGATGAAGAAGAACTCGCGGGTCTCATCGTCGTACAGGTATTCCAGCGTGCCCGCTCCGGTGTAGGCGACCGTGCGGGCGAGCTGGAGTGCCGAGTCGCACAGCGCCGCCCGCGTGGCCGCATCGATCGCGGCCGATGGTGCTTCTTCCCAGATCTTCTGGCGGCGGCGCTGCAGGGAGCACTCGCGCTCGAAGCAATGGACCACGTTCTTGCCGTCGCCCAGGACTTGCACCTCCACGTGGCGGGCCCTGCGGATAAAGCGCTCCAGATAGAGCTCGCCGTTTCCAAAGAGCGACTGGGCCTCGGCGCAGGCCAGGGCGAACTGCTGTGCCAGTTCGGCTTCGTTCCCCGCGATGCGGATGCCGCGGCCGCCGCCGCCGGCGGAGGCCTTGATCATGATCGGAAAGCCGATCTGTGCGGCAACCTTCAATGCAGCATCGATCGATATGACCGCGCCCTCGCTGCCCGGAACCGTCGGCACGCCGGCATGGATCGCGGCCGCCCGGGCCGCGGCCTTGTCCCCCATCGTGCGAATCGCGTGTGCGGTTGGGCCCACAAAAACCAGACCCGCTGACGTCACCTCTTCCGCGAATGCAGCGTCTTCGGAGAGAAAGCCATATCCGGGATGGATCGCGCCGGCGCCGGATTTCATGGCTGCGGCCAGTATCGCGCCGCGATCGAGGTAGCTCTTCCGGGCGTGCGCCGGTCCGATATGGATCGATTCGTCTGCCATTCGCACCGCCAGGGCGTCCGCATCCGCATCGCTGTACACGGCGACGGTCTCGAGCCCCAGCTCCTTGGCAGCGCGAATGATGCGAACCGCGATTTCGCCCCGGTTGGCGATCAGCAGTTTGCTAAAGCGTCGGTTGAATGTCATGGCACGCCCGACAGTTTTCAGCCCGGCACGATTTCGGCCAGCAGCTCCCCAGGCTCCACCGGCGCTTCGTTGGCCACGGCGAAGCGAACCAGGCGACCGGCCGCCTCCGCGGTGACCTCGCTGAACTGCTTCATCACTTCCACGATGCCCAAGACGTCGCCCACGGCCACCAGATCGCCTTCTTCCTTGAAGCGAGGCGCGCCCGGGGCGGGGCTGCGGTAGAACGTGCCCGGCAGCGGGCTTAACACTTGGACGGTGGTCGACATGGGGGCTTTCCTTGAAGAGTTTTCAGTGTTGCGGGCGGCTTGCCGCGGGCGCGCTGATCCCGCAGATCTCGATACCGTTGCTGGTCAGCAATTCGCGGGTGGCATGAATGAGGTCCAGGGCGCCGGGCGTGTCGCTGTGAATGCAGACCGAATCGAACTGCATCGACAGGTCGGCACCGTCCACGGTTCGCACCAATCCCTCCTGGCAGGCCCGCAGGACCTTCCTGGCCACGGCCTGAGGATCGAGCCGGCCGACACGCCGGACAAAGACGATCGAGCCGGCGCTGTCGTAGTCACGGTCCGCGTAGAACTCGGTCACTGTGGGATGGCGCATTTCGCAGGCGACCTGATAGGTGAGCGACTCGCGCATGCAGTACAGGTGCAGAGTCGGATCCGTCAATTGCAGCGCGGTGATCAGGGAGCGCGACAACTGCTCGTCTCTGGCCGCGTGCATGTACAGCGCGCCGTGAGGCTTGAAGTGCTGCAGCGGAACTCCCGCCATGCGGGTGAACTCGCGCAGCGCTCCGAGCTGGTAGACCATGTCGTTCACGAGTTCATCGGCCGACGCATTCAGGTGCCTGCGCCCGAATCCCACGAGATCGCGAAAGCCCGGGTGTGCTCCGATACCGACACCGTGTTGCTTGGCCAGCCGGACCGTATCGCGCATGATGGTGGGGTCGCCCGCATGGAAGCCGGTCGCAATGTTGGCCGAGCTGATCAACGACATGATTCGGTCGTCAACGCCATCGCCGATGCGCCAGAGGCCAAAGCCCTCGCCCATGTCGGAATTCAGGTCTATTCGAGTTTTCAACGGTCACCCTTGGAGAAGACGCGTCGCGCGTTTCAGATGCGACGAGGGTGAACTGTGCAGTCGGGAAGATCGCTCGAAAAGCAGTATCTTTAGATACAGCGTTATCAAAAAAACAGATAATTGGAGTGAACCAAGTGATTTTTTGCGGGTTTACCCGCAAATTTTGAGTCTTCTCGTTTGGAAAAACAGATACCGAGCTTCAAGAATTCGGGGCTTCTCGCAAACCCCTAGCCGCCATGTCCCTGTCGATTCGCCATCTGAGGTACTTCGCCGCAGCCGCCGAGCTGGGTCGCATTTCGGCAGCGGCAGTGCAGTTGAACATCTCCCAGTCAGCCATCACGACTGCAATCCGCGATCTGGAAGCACTGCTCGAGCAACAGCTATTCGACCGGGAGTCGCGTGGCGTGGAATTGACGGATGCGGGACGGCGGTTTTTGAGCCATGCGTACACGGTGCTCAGCGCCGTGGACGATGCCTTGCGCATGCCCAGCAAGGATGAGAGCGTCGAAGGGACTTTGAGCATTGCGGCCACCTACACCGTGCTGGGTTATTTCCTGCCTCACCATCTGCAGCGGTTCGGACAGCGCCATCCGAAGGTGGAATTGAAGGTTCACGAGCTGCCCCGGGAGGCGCTCGAGGATAGCCTGGTGGCGGGCAGCTACCAGATGGGCGTCGTGCTCACCTCCAACGTGACCAACCACGAAATCGCGACCGAGACGTTCTTCGGCTCCGAACGCCGGTTATGGGTCTCGAGCAAGCATCCTTTGCTGGACCGCGCCGAAGTCACCCTCGCTGACGTGGCGAACCACCCCTACATCATGCTCACGGTGGACGAGGCGGACTTGACCACGCTGAAGTATTGGAGAAAGACGCCCCACCAGCCGGGAATCAGCCTGCGCACCAGCTCGGTGGAAGCCGTGCGCAGCATCGTTGCCAACGGCCTGGGCGTGAGCATCTTGTCGGACATGGTCTACCGGCCCTGGTCGCTGGAGGGCCGGCGCATCGAAACGATCAACCTGAAGGACGCGATCCCGCCCATGAATGTCGGGCTCGCCTGGAAGGCCACGGCCAAACACACGCCCGCGATGTCCGCTTTCAGGGATTACTTTCGCCAGTTGTACATGGAGCCCTCGGTGTCGCGGGCCGGGCGCAGTCGCATTTGACCGGAGCGCTGGCGTCCTACGAGGGAAATTTCTGGACTGTTCGACCCCTCATCACAATCGGTGTGTCGCAACTGTTCACGTTCATGTATACCAGATCGCCGGGACGGTACGCTTCGCCCGCATGCAGCGGCACAACCCTATGCCGCAAGTGGCCCATGTCCTCGTACGAGAGCACGGCGAATTGGCCGGACGCGATCTGGTCAGTCTCCGCTCTATGCCGGCAGTCGGAGAAGCGGCGTCCGCCCAGCGCCGGCGCGTCCCCGGTCATGACCACCCTGGCTTCACGCCAGCCTTGATGCCAGTCGTATTTTCCTTCGTATGCAAAGGCGCAACTTGTGGCAGCGAGCGCAACGACCAAGGCCGCTCCCAGTAAGTGGGACGGTATGCGCCCAACGCCAGATGGCGTGCGTGCGCAACTGCTTGCGAGATCAATTTGTTTCATGAGAGCTCCTCTTCAGCCTGGCGCCACCGCGGTTGAATCCGACCAGCAGCGCACATGCGGCCAGCGCCCAAACGATCACTGCGCCGGACGGCAGATCGAACAAGGCGGAAAGCGCCAGCCCCAACGCATAGCCCAGCGCACCCAACCCGAAGCCCACGGCAAGACCCGCCTTGCCGGTGTGCTTGCCAATCGCGAGGGCTGGAATGATCAGGCTCGAGAACACCAGATACACGCCGACGACCTGGACCGACGCCGTCACGGCGACAGCGAATACGCCGTAAAAGCCATAGCGCCCGAGCCGCTCGGCCCAGCCGAGCCAAAGCGCCGCCAGCAATACCGCCGTGATTCCGGCCAGCCAGAGCAATTGCGTGGTATTGACCCACAGGACCTGGCCGACCAGCAGGTCCTTCAGATGCTCTCCGCCATGCGGATTGCCGGACAGCACCAGGATGCCGGCGCAGGCCGCGAGGATGAACATCACGCCGATCAGCGCTTCCTGCCGCTGCGGTGCGCGCCTTTCAGTCCACGTCAGCAAGACGGCGCCCAGCAACGCGGCCGTAACGGCGGACGCCTGCACCGCGAGCCCGCCCTCGGGCAGTCCCAGTGCATCGGCGCAGATCACGCCCAGGCCGGCGATCTGCGCGATGGCCAGATCGATGAACACGATGCCGCGCTGCAGCACCTGCACCCCCAGCGGGACATGCGTGGCGAGCACCAGCGCTCCGGCGATGAAAGCCGGGCCCAGGATCCCGAGGTCGAGCGCGGACCAGCTCATTTCGGTGCTGCCGCGGCCGTCAGGCGCGCCACCGTGTCATCGAACAGCCCGAAAAGGTCCTTGGCCGCATCGCTGCCTCCGACCGTGAAGGGAAGTCTGACCGCCGGTAAGTGGGAGTTGGCGCTCAACCATTCGGATGCGCGCGGATCCTGGTAGGCCGCATAGATGACCATTCGTGCAGGCTGCGCCTTGAGCGTCGCGAGCACCTCCTGCAAATGCGAAGGGGTCGGTTCGATACCCGGTTTCGGCTCGAGCACGGCGATCTCCTTCAGGCCCAGCCAGTCGTAAAGATAGGCAAAGGCCTTGTGCTGCGACACCACGCTGGCGCCTTTCAAAGGCGCGGCCTGGGCGGCCCAGCGGCCCATCGAGTGCTGCCAGCGCTGGTAGAAGCTGGCTTGGCGCTGCGCGTATTGCGCTGCATTGGCCGCATCGAGCTGCTGCATGCGCGCCGCCAGCACTGGCGCCACCACTGCGATGTTGCGCGGGTCGGTCTGGATATGCGGATTGCCTGCCGCGTGCACGTCGCCTTGCGAGCGGTCGAGCACTGTGGGCACTTCGAGCTTGCGCACGAAATCGGCCGCGGCGAGATTTCCGGGCAGCCCCGGCTGAACCTTCGAATTGCCCGATTGCTGCAGCAGCCGCGGCAGCCAGCCGATTTCCAGCTCGGCTCCGGTGCACACTACCAGATCGGCGTTGCGCACGGCGGCGATCAGGCTCGGCTTGGCCTGGATCTGATGCGGATCCTGCAGGGCGGTGGTGGCCGACGATACCTGCACCAGGTCACCGCCGAGTTCTTGCGACAGTGCGGCCCATTCGGGTTCGCATGCAAACACGCGCAATGCCGCATGCGCGGGCGCGGCCATCAAAGCGAGCGGCACCAGAAGAAAGGCCGCGGCGAAAGTCTTGAGATTCAACATGAAAGTCTCCTTGCGGAACAGGTTCTAGAAGCCGTGGGCACCGTGCGCGCCCAGGCTCATCTGGTATTGCAGGAACAGCTGGTTGTCCGGCAACCCGTTGCGCGAGTAGTCGCGCGCCAGCTGCAGGCGGATGCGGGAGAATTCGCTCGGATTGAAATCGAGCATCAACGTGTTCTTGTGCGGCTTGTACCCGGCCGAATCGAACAGCGCCGGGTTCGCGTCGAAACCGGTAGTTCCGGAGTCGAGCCTTTCGGTGCGCAGTCCGACGCGCCAGCGCGGCATGAACTGGTAGACGCCCTGCAGGTACCAGCCCGACTGGGTAGCGAGATACCCGCCCGCAGTGGCAGCGCCTTCGACGTCGGCGACCAGCGCGCCGGCACGCCGGCTGCGCAGGTACTCGCCCTGCAGCTTGAAGTTCGTTCGCGTCGCGTTGCCGTTGGGCGCCCATTTGTAGACGAAGTCGGCGACCCACACGCGGGTGCTGCCGCTGAACGAATTCGTGATGGCGCTGCCCGGTGCGCTGCTGAACACCAGGGTCTGATCGGTGGCTTTGGCGTTGAGCGCGGAAAGGCCGGCGCGCCAGCTGCTGCTCGTTCCCAGGTCGCCGCCTACGTGCCCGTAGAGCGCGGCCGCACCGGCTCCATTGCGCGAGTCGTCGCCACCGGGAAAGGGACGGCCGCGGCCCAGTTCGGCGCCCAGCTCGAGGAACAGATCGGTCGGCGCCAGCCAGCGAAGTTGCAGGCCATCGTCGCCGAACTGGTTTCCGAGAAAAGCCTGGTATGCCAGCGGGGCGTCGACGAAGTCCCAGGTGTGCGCATGCTGCTCGTTGAGGTAGCCGATGCCCGAGAAAAACCGGCCTGCTTTGAGCGTGAGCCCATTGCCCAGCCCGGTGGTCTGCACGAACGCTTCCTCCACCGACACCGTGTTGTCGGGCGCGATCGAAATGGCGGCCGAGCCGCGCAGCCACGGATCGATGCTGGCTGAGAAGCCGAGTTCGCTTTCGGACAGGCTGAAGCCACGTGTGCCCGGCCCGGCTTCGGCGGCCTGCGGAAGGTGGAAGCCGCTCAGCGAGTAGTTCGCCGGGTCCCTCGACGTGCGTGTGTACAGACCCGACAGGATCAGCGAGATCTCGGGATTGAAGGCGTTAGCCCCTCCCCCCGTGCCGGTCGCTGGCCCCACCGGTGCTGGTGGTGCGGCGGCCACGCTCGCCGCGGTTGCTTGCGCCGCCGCCTCCGCTGCCTTGAGGCGCTGTTCCAGCACTTGCAGGCGCTGCTCGTAGTTCGCGCGGATCGCTTCCATTTCCTGCCGCAGCGCCTGGATATCGGACGCGGTATCAGCAGCCGCGGCCAAGGGCGTGGTGGCCAGTGCGACGGCCAGCCCCGCTGAAAATAAATTGCGCATGAAAATACTCCAGACATGCCAAATCGAACCCGCGCCTCCCGAACAGGCGAGGCGCGACCCAGGAGTTCAACCGGCAATGACGGGAGGCGCGCGAATGGCGTAGGGTTGGCGCGCCGGCGCGAGCTGCACCGGGATCAGGCGCGGCGTGGGCGGCGAGTGCGGCGCAAGCCGCGGCAGCAGCGGCGCCGCGAGCATTGGCGGTGCGCCGCCCAGGTTCGCCACGCCTGCAAGGCAGAGCCCGCAATCCGCGAGCTCCATTTGATCCTGCTGGCCTGCGTGGCCTGCCACTTCGGCGATGCTGTGGCTGTAAGGGTGCCAGGTCGCAAGCGAGTGCGCGGCCAGCATGACCAGGCCGAGCCACAGCAGCCACACTCGCGGAGCGCGGGTGAGCCGCTGTAGCGTGGATGTCATGCGAGGCGTCCCATGCGGCGATGGTATCGCAGGTCACGAGTCGAAGCAGGCAGCTCGTTCTGTCTGCTGATCAGCAGCCGATCAGGTGCGAAACGGAGGGTCCGGTCCATGCCATCGAATCGAGAGCATCGACCGAGCGAGAGAACGGCACAGGCACCGTGCGGGGCGTCGCCGACGATCAGCAGCGACTGTCCGTTCGACTTGGACAGCCAGAATTCGCTGTCCGCCTGAAGCATCGAAATCGCTCGCGTCTAGCCAAGGTCCTGGGACGAATGGTGCGTTACTTGCGACGCAATGGAATCTGGAGGTTCGTGGGCCGGTTCGCTTCGGTGTCGAAGCCGCGGCCGTCGACGTTGCGCGCGCCCCAGAAGAGCAAGCCGTCCGAGAGGTACACCAGATCGTGCTCCATGAAGTTGCGGCCGGCGGTCAGCCCGAACGGGACAAAGTCCTTGCCGAATACGCTCTGGGTGCCGTTGACATTCCACGTCGCGTAGCCCTGGCCGGCAACCCGGTTCAGGAGATCCGCGAAAGGCTGGGCCAAGGGCGTCACTTCGTAGGCTTCATCGGCAACAAAGTCCACCTTTTGCGCGCCGTTTGCGATGGGGTGCTCGCCCTTCCACTGCATGTGACCGCGCAGGTGGATGCGCGCCACGGGCAGCTTGGCATAGGGATCCGCTGTATTGAGGATCGTGAGATCGAAGCGGTCGTCTCCAAGATACCTGAAATCCCGCGTGAGGTAGAACGGCTTCAAGCTTCCATCAGGGTTCTTCGTCGCGCTGGGGCGCACCTCCGCGGCGATGCTCGCCCATTCGCCCAAAAGCGCTTTCCGGGTTTCCTCCAGTGTCATGGGAGTTCCTTTCCTATGAGGGGTCGAGGGAGTAGAGGCGCAGTTGGCACACGCAAGGGCAACTGCGAGCGTGATTCCAAGCAGAGTGCGCCTGGAAGATGTGTTTGAGGATTTCATACTTT
>DATNBX010000046.1:0-15004 GCA_035571795.1 Ramlibacter sp. | reverse complement strand
GACGCTCGATCCGCAGTACTGGCAGCCCGCGCCGCTGCTGAAAAAACTGGCGCTTGACGGTTCCAGTTTCGCGCAATGGCAAGCGCAGCAATCACGTTGACTTCAGGAAAAACATTCATGGCTAACGCATTCATCCCTTACGGCATTTACTGGTCCACCCCCTTCGCCAAGTGGCAAGGCCCGATCGCCCACCTGAACAGCCTGAAGCTGGTTGCGAATACCGGCAAGCAGGCGCTGGAAGCCAAGCGCTTCCCGATGGAGCGCATCGACCTGGGCATCCTGGGCCACACCAACCCGCAGCTGGGCAGCTTCTTCGGCCTGCCCTATGTCACCGGCATGATGGGCATTGACAATGTCGCGGGCCCCACCGTGCAGCAGGCGTGCGCTACCAGCGCCCGCGGCCTGCAGATGGCCGCCGCCCAGGTGGCCGACGGCTCGTCGCAGTGCGCGTTGCTGCTCACCACCGACCGCTGCTCGAACGGCCCGATCGTCTACTACCCCGATCCGACCGCGCCGGGCGGCACCGGCCACACCGAGCGCTGGGTGCTGGACAACTTTTCGCATGACCCTTACGCCAAGAACGCGATGATCGACACCGCGGAAAACGTGGCGGCGAAGTTCGGCGCCAGCCTCGGCCAGCAGCATGAGGTGAAGCTGGCGCGCTACGCCCAGTACCAGCAGGCCCTGGCCAACGATCGCGCCTTCCAGCGCCGCTACATGGTCGATGTGCCGATCACCGACGCGGGGTTCCGCAAGCAGACCGGGACGCTCGCGGCCGACGACGGCATCTTCGCCACCAACGCCGAAGGCCTGGCCCGGCTCAAGCCGGTGAAACCGAACGGCACGGTGACTTTCGGCTCGCAGACCCATCCGGCCGACGGCAACGCGGGCGCCATCGTCACGACGCGCGAGATCGCGCGCGAGGTGTCGCTCGATCCGAAGATCGTGGTGGAATTGCTGGGCTTCGGCCAGGCCCGGGTCGAGAAGGGCCACATGCCGATGGCGGTGGCGCCGGCCGCAATGGCGGCACTGAAGAATGCCGGGCTGGCCATGAAGGACGTCGATGCGGTCAAGACGCACAACCCGTTTGCCGTCAACGACATCGCATTCGCGCAGCAAACCGGCTTCCCGCTGGAAAAGATGAACAACTTCGGCTGCTCACTGATCTGGGGTCATCCGCAGGGCCCGACCGGCCTGCGCAGCGTGATCGAACTGATCGAGGAACTCGTATTGCGCGGTGGCGGCATCGGCTTGTTCGGCGGCTGCGCAGCGGGCGATTCCGGCGTGGCAGTGGTGCTGCGCGTGAGCGGCGGCTGATACCCGGTTCCAGGGCAGGGCAAACGGTTGCGTTCGCTAGGGTAAGTCCTAGGGCGATTCGCTTGAATTGATTATTCTTTATAACCATAATCGCGCCACCTGGCATGCGCATCATGAGTACAAAGTTTTTCAGCTCAAGCATGCGGTCGCCGCCCGCCCGGAAGCATGAAATGAACCGGCCGAAATACCGGGTCCTCGACTTTCCCGTCACACGCGTGACCCTGCGCGAGGGTGCGGGCGAGGTGCGCTACATGAAGGCCGAGCAGCCGCTGTACCCGCATGCGCCGCGGATGACGGATCGCCTGGTGTACTGGGCCCGCACCGCACCGGACCGCACCTTCATGGCGCGGCGCGTTCGAAATCCCGACGGATCGACCGGCGCGTGGCGGCACATTTCCTACCGGCAATCCCTGGACAGCGCTCGCCGCATCGGGCAGGCGCTGATCGAGCGCGGCCTGGACGCGCAGCGCCCGGTCGCGATTCTCAGCGAGAACGACCTGGAGCACGCGCTGCTGGCCCTCGGCTGCATTTACGCCGGCGTGCCCTACTGCTCCGTATCACCCGCCTATTCGATCGTCAGCCAGGATTTCGAGAAGCTGCGCCACGTGCTGGGCACGTTGACCCCCGGGCTGGTTTTTGCGGCAGACGCGGCCCGCTACGGCAAAGCCATCGCAGCCACGGTTGGAGACGACATCGAAATCGTGCTGGCGAACGGCACGCTGGACTCGAGGCAGACCACCGCTTTTGCCGACCTGCTCGCGACCCCGCCCACGCCGGCTGTCGACGCCGCCATGCAGGCCACCGGGCCGGACACGATCGTCAAGTTCCTGTTCACGTCCGGCTCGACCAAGTTGCCCAAAGCCGTCGTCAATACCCACGGGATGTGGTGCGCGAACCAGCAGCAGATGTGCCAATCCATGCCGATCCTGGCACAGGAACCGGTGCTGGTGGACTGGCTGCCGTGGAACCACACGTTCGGCGGCAACCACAACTTCGGCCTGACGATCTTCAACGGCGGAACTCTTTACATCGACGACGGCAAGCCGGTTCCGGCACTGGTGGGCGAGACGCTGCGCAACCTGCGCGAGATCGCGCCCACGGTCTACTTCAACGTGCCCACCGGCTTCGAGGCCATCGCGAACGCGATGAAGACCGACGAGATCTTGCGGCGCAACCTGCTGTCGCGCGTCAAGATGTTCTTCTATGCGGGCGCGGCGCTGGCGCAACCGGTGTGGGACACCCTGCACGAGGTGCAGGAGCGCGAGATCGGCGAACGCATCGTCATGGGAACCGGACTGGGTATGACCGAATCGTCGCCGTTCGCGATTTTCATCACCAACCCCAATGTCAGGGCGGGTTACCTGGGCGTGCCCACGCCCGGGCTCGAACTCAAGCTCGTGCCGGTCGGCGGCAAGACCGAGGTGCGCTACAAGGGCCCTAACGTCACGCCGGGCTACTGGCGCAACGAGGCAGCGACCCGGGAGAGTTTCGACGAAGAAGGATTCTTCTGCACCGGCGACGCCGTGCTGTGGATCGACGAGGGCGACGTGCACCAGGGCTTGAAGTTCGACGGCCGCATCGCGGAGGATTTCAAGCTCGGCACCGGCACATTTGTCAGCGTCGGGCCGCTGCGCGCGAAGATCATCGCCGCCGGCGCGCCCTATGTGCAGGACGCCGTGATCACCGGCATCAACCTGCACGAAGTGGGGGCCCTGATCTTCCCGACACCGGCCGTGCGCAAGCTGGCCGGGTTGCCGGACGACACACCGCTGAAGCAGGTTCTCGAGAGCGAGCCGGTGCAGGCGCACTTCCAGAAGGTCGTCGACGACCTCGCGCGCGCTTCGACGGGCAGTGCCAACCGGGTGGCGCGGCTGCACCTGATGCACGAGCCGCCATCGATCGACAAGGGCGAGGTCACCGACAAGGGCTCGATCAACCAGGGCGCCGTGCTCAAGCACCGAGACGCGCTCGTGCAAGCGCTGCACGCGGGCACCCTGCCTTTCACCATCCAACCGCAAGGAAATCACCAATGAAGATCAATGGACAAGCCGCCCTCGTGACCGGCGGCGCCTCAGGCCTGGGCGAAGCCACGGCACGCGAGCTCGCCCGCCTCGGCGCGAAAGTAGCCGTGCTCGACCTCAACAAGGCCCTCGCCGAGAAGGTCGCGGCGGACATCGGGGGCGTCGCGTGCGAGTGCGACATCACCGTCACCGAGAGCGTCACCGCGGCGCTGGCCAAGGCCACTGCCGCCCATGGCCCGGCGCGCATCCTGATGAACATCGCCGGCATCGGCACGGCCAAGCGGGTCGTGCAGAAGGACGGATCGGCCGCGGCGCTGGAAGACTTCGTGCGCGTCGTCAACATCAACCTGATCGGTACCTACAACGTCAGCCGGCTGTTCGCCGCCGAATGCGCGAAGCTTGCGCCGACAGATGAGGGCGAGCGCGGCGTCATGATGTTCACCGCGTCGGTGGCCGCCTTCGACGGCCAGGTGGGACAGCAGGCCTACAGCGCATCCAAAGCGGGCCTGGCGGGCATGACGCTGCCGATGGCGCGCGATCTGGCCCAGCATGGCATTCGCGTGTGCACCGTCGCCCCGGGGATTTTCGCGACGCCGCTGTTGTTGCAGCTGCCCGAGCCCGTGCAGAAGTCGCTGGCCGCATCCATTCCGTTTCCGCCGCGCCTGGGCAAACCCGAGGAGTTCGCGCAGCTGGCCTGCCACATCGTCACGAACGGGCACCTCAATGGCGAAGTGATCCGGCTCGATGGTGCGCTGCGGATGGCGCCGCGCTGATGGCGGCGGCACAATCGCGCACCCTTCGCTACTTTTTTTCCCCCACCCCACAGGAGACTCGAATGAAAATCCACAAGACACTGGTGGCCCTGGCCGCTTTGTTGGCCTCGGCCGCGATGGCCGACGTGAACGTCGGCATCAGCCTGTCGCTCACGGGCCCGGGCTCGGGCCTGGGCATTCCCATGGGGAACTACTACAAGCTGTTCCCGCAGACGATCGCGGGCGAGAAGGTCAACGTGATCCTGCTGGATGACGCCACCGACCCGGGCAAGGGCGCGCAGAACGCGCGGCGGTTCGTGACCGACGACAAGGTCGACGTCATCATCGGTTCGTGCATCACGCCGGTGGCCGCTGCGATGGTGGACATCGCCGCCGAGTCCGGCACCGTGCAGCTGGCGGCCTCGCCGGTCGGCCTGCCACCGGGCAAGGATGCCTGGACCTTCCGCCTGCCGCAGTCGAATACCGTGATGGCCCACGCCATGATCAACCACATGCAAAAACAGGGGGTCAAGACCGTGGGGTTCCTCGGCTACACCGACGTCTATGGCGAGCAGTGGCTCAAGGAATTCACGCCGCTGGCCGAGAAGGCCGGCATCAAGGTGGTTGCCGTCGAGCGCTTCGCCCGCGCCGACACCAGCGTCACGCCGCAGGCGCTCAAGCTCGTGGCGGCCAACCCTGATGCGATGCTGGTCGTGGCCTCGGGCAGCGGCGCCGCCATGCCGGAGATGGGTATCCTGGATCGCGGCTACAAGGGCAAGATCTACCAGACGCATGCCGCGGCCACCCGCGACCTGATGCGCGTGGGCGGAAAAGCCGTCGAAGGAACCTACGTCGTGTCCGGCCCGGCGGTGATCGCCGAACAGCTGCCCGACAGCCACCCGTCCAAGAAGGCGGCGATCGACTTCGTGACGAAATATGAGAAGGCCTACGGCGCCGGCTCGCGCAACCAGTTCGCCGGCCATGCGTACGACTCGGTGATTGTCCTGGAGAAAGTGATCCCCGTCGCCCTCAAGAAGGCCAAGCCCGGCACCAAGGAGTTCCGTGCCGCGATGAGGGATGGCATCGAGGGCATGGGGCGCACGATTTTCTCGCACGGCATCATGAACTGGACCAAGGACGACCACTGGGGTTTCACCAATGAAACCGGCGTGATGCTCAAGGTCGTCAACGGCGAATTCAAGGTCGAGCCAAGCCTCTAAGGCAGATCCGTCCGGGCTGAGCGGCCGTCACCATGGATTTATCGATTGCCAGCGTCCTGCTGCTCGATGGCGCCACCAATGGCGCGGTGTACGCGCTGCTCGGGCTGGCCACGGTGCTGGTCTTCACCGTCACCCGGGTGATCTTCATCCCGCAGGGCGAGTTCGTTGCCTACGGCGCCCTGACGCTGGCCATCCTGCAGACCGGGCAAGTGCCGGGCACGGTCTGGTTGTTGCTGATACTCGCAGTGGTGGCGGCGCTGATGGAGTTCTGGGGCGAGTGGCAGCGCCATCGCAACGCGCCCGTCGCGCTCAAGTCGGGCCTGCGCACGTTGGCGTTTCCGGTCATCGTGGCCGCGGTGACGGCGTTCGCCGCACCGCGCCAGCCGCACTTGGCGATCCAGGCATTGCTCAGCGTCGCGGTGGTGACGGCCTACGGGCCGCTGGTGTACCGGGTGGCCTTCCAGTCGCTCGCCCATTCCACTCCCCTGGTGCTCCTGATCGTTTCCGTGGGCGTGCACTTCGCCATGACCGGCCTGGGCCTGTTGTTCTTCGGCGCCGAGGGCTATCGCAACCCCTCGTTCTGGGACTTGCGCATTTCGCTCGGCATGGTGAACCTCACCGGCCAGGCGATCATCATCGGGCTGGCTTCGATCGCCCTGATCGCGATGCTCTGGCTGTTTTTCGAACGCACATTGCGGGGCAAGGCCCTGCGCGCGACCGCGGTGAACCGGCTCGGCGCGCGGCTCATGGGAATCTCGCCGCAGTCCGCGGGGCAGATGACGTTCGCCATGGCGGCACTGATCGGCGCGCTGTCCGGCCTGCTGATCGGGCCGACCACAACCGTGTTCTATGACTCGGGGTTCGTCATCGGACTGAAGGGCTTCGTCGCGGCCGTGATGGCCGGGCTTTCGAGCTACCCGGGCGCCCTCCTGGGTGCGCTGTTCGTCGGCCTGGTCGAATCGTTCGGCTCGTTCTGGGCCAGTGCCTTCAAGGAAGTGATCGTGTTCACGCTGATATTGCCGGTGCTGCTGGTGCGTTCGCTCTACAGCGATCACGCGGAAGAGGAAGCATGAACGGCGAGCCCCTCTCGATCGAGCGCGTGGCGGCAAGCGGGCGCATCCCCTCCAGGCGGCAGCTGGGGCTGATCGCGCTGGCGGCTGCCGTTCCGCTGATCGCCGTGCTGCCGTTGCCGGACTTCTGGATCACGCAGCTCAATTACATCGGGCTGTACAGCCTCACCTGCCTCGGGCTGGTGCTGCTCACCGGCATTGCCGGCCTGACTTCGTTCGGGCAAGCGGCTTTCGTGGGTATCGGCGCCTACACGACGGCCTGGCTGACGGTGAACGCCGGTGTCTCGCCGTGGCTCACGCTGCCGATCGGACTGGCGATCACGGGGGCGAGCGCCCTGGTGCTTGCCGTCGTCACGTTGCGCATGTCGGGCCACTACCTGCCCCTGGCCACCATCGCCTGGGGCCTGTCGCTGTACTACCTGATGGGAAACCTCGACGCGCTGGGCAAGTACGACGGCATCCTGGGGATCAAGAGCCTCAATTTCTTCGGACTCGACGTCGGCCAGGGCCGCGGATTCTTCGTGCTGACATGGGCCATCGTGCTGGCACTGGCCATCGCCCTGCTGAACCTGCTCGATTCACGGTCCGGCCGCGCGATGCGCGCCTTGCGCAGCGGCTCGCTGATGGCCGAGTCGATGGGCATCAGCACGTTCCGCTACAAGGTCATCATCTTCGTGATCGCCGCGCTGTTCGCTTCGGTGGCCGGCTGGCTGCTCGCCCATTTCCAGCGCACGGTGAACCCCAGCGCCTTCGGCCTCAAGATGGGGATCGAGTACCTGTTCATGACGGTGGTGGGCGGCGTCGGCCACGTATGGGGCGCGCTCACCGGCGCGGCGCTCACCAAGCTGCTGGACGACCAGTTGCAGGTGCTGCTGCCGCGCCTGATCGGCACCAGCGGCAGCTACGAAGTGATCGTCTTCGGCATCGCGCTGGTGCTGATGCTCAAGTACCAGCCGGACGGCCTGTGGGATTTCGTGGCGCGCCGGTTTCCGCGCGGCGCCCGGCCGGTGAACTGGGACAGCGCCCCGGCCCTGCCCGAACGGGCGAAACCGGCCCCGGGCGAGTTGTTGCTCGACGTGCAGGCAGTGCGCAAGGAGTTCGGCGGACTGGTCGCCGTCAACGACGTGAGCTTCCAGGTCAGGTCAGGCCAGATCGTGGGCCTCATCGGCCCCAACGGCGCTGGCAAGTCCACCACGTTCAACCTGGTCACCGGGGTGCTGCCGATGACCCGCGGCGCAGTGACCTTCAGGGGCGAAGGCCTGCGGGGACTGCGGGCCCGGGCGATCGCGCGCCGCGGCCTGGGGCGCACGTTCCAGCACGTGAAGATGATCCCGGACATGACGGTGCTCGAGAACGTCGCCCTGGGCGCCCATACCCGCGGGCGCAAGGGCGTGCTCGCCGCCATGGCGCGGCTGGACCGACTCGAGGAGCGCGAGCTGTTCAAGGAAGCGCAGCGCCAGCTCGAGCGCGTCGGCATGGGTGCCTGGATTCATGAACTGGCCGGCAACCTGCCCATGGGGCAGCAGCGGCTGCTGGAGATCGCGCGAGCGCTGTGCTCGGACCCGGCGCTGCTGCTGCTGGACGAACCGGCCGCGGGCCTGCGCCACAAGGAGAAAAGAGCCCTCGTCGACGTGCTGCGCCAGCTGCAGCGCGAGGGCATGAGCATCCTGCTGGTCGAGCACGACATGGATCTGGTGATGGACGTGTGCGACCGGCTGGTCGTGATGGAGTTCGGCACGCTTCTCATGGAAGGCACGCCGCGCCAAGTGCAGCAAAGTCCTCAGGTGCGCGCCGCATACCTGGGCACGGAGCATTGATGGCGACTCTCATGCTTCGCATCCAGGACCTGCACGCCGGCTACGGGCGGGCCGAAGTGCTGCACGGCCTGAACCTGGAAGCGGCCCCCGGCAGCGTCGTCACGGTGATCGGCCCCAACGGCGCCGGCAAGTCGACGCTGCTGAATACGCTGATGGGGGTGATCCCGTCGCGCGGGACGGTGCAATTCGATGGGCAAGACATCGCCGTCATACCGCTGGAAGAGCGCGTGATGATGGGCATGGCGCTGGTGCCGGAGCGGCGCGAGCTGTTCGGCTCGATGACCGTGGAAGACAACCTGGTGCTCGGCGCCTACCGGCAGGTGCAGCTGCGCAACACCGGGTGGCGCGGCCGCATCGACGACGTCTTCACGATCTTCCCGCGCCTGAAGGAGCGGCGGGCGCAGCTGGCCGGCACGCTCTCCGGCGGCGAGCGCCAGATGCTGGCCGTGGGCCGCGCGCTGATGTCGCGGCCGCGCCTGCTGATGCTGGACGAGCCCAGCCTGGGCCTGGCGCCGCTGATCGTGCGCGATATCTTCCGCACCATCGACAGCCTGCGCCAGACCGGCGTGACGATCCTGCTGGTGGAACAGAACGCGCGCGCGGCGCTCGAAGTGGCCGACCACGGCTACGTGCTCGAAATGGGGGAGATCGCCCTGCAGGGATCGGCGCGCGAACTCGCGGGGGACGCGCGCGTGATCGACACGTATCTAGGTGCGGCGGTCCACGCGGATGACTAGCACGAGATCGAACCAATCATGAACTGGGAAAGCGCCCAAGACGACCTCCGATTCATCTTGTTCGACGTGCTGCGCGCCGACGCCCAGCTTGCCGCGATGCCCGCCTTCGCGGACGCCGATCGCGACCTGATGCTGCAGGTGATCGGCGAAGCCGGCAAATTCGTCGCCGAAGTCGTGGCGCCGCTGAATGCTGCCGGCGACTCCCCGGGCTGCCGCTGGCAGCGCGGCGAGGTTACCACACCACCAGGCTTTCGCGAGGCCTACCAGGCGTTCTGGCAAGGCGGCTGGCCCGCACTGGCATGCGCACCGGCCGACGGCGGCCAGGGACTGCCGGGCGTGCTCGAAGCCGTGCTCTACGAGATGCTCAGCGGCGCGAACCATGGCTGGACCATGGCGCCTGCCCTGTTGCACGGGGCCTACGACTGCCTGCGCCACCATGGCAGCGAGGAACTCAAGGCGCGGTACCTGGCCAAGATCGCCAGCGGCGAGTGGCTGGCCACGATGTGCCTGACCGAGGCCCACGCCGGCAGCGACCTGGGCCTGGTTCGCACCCGCGCCGTGGCTCAGCCCAACGGCAGCTGGCGCCTGGACGGCAGCAAGATCTTCATCTCCGGCGGTGAGCACGACTTGACGGACAACATCGTGCACCTGGTGCTCGCGCGAGCCCCCGACGCGCCGGCGGGGCCGAAAGGACTTTCGCTATTCCTGGTGCCAAAGCTGCTGCCTTCCGGCAACCGCAACGGCGTGCACTGCGAACGCATCGAGGAAAAGATGGGCCTGCACGGCAGCCCGACCTGCGCGATGCGTTTCGAGGACGCCACCGGCTGGCTGATCGGCGAGCCGGGCCGCGGCCTGAACGCGATGTTTGTCATGATGAACGCGGCGCGGCTGCACGTGGCGCTGCAGGGCATCGGCCTGCTCGACGCCGCCTGGCAGAGGGCCAACGCCTATTCGCTCGAGCGCCGGCAGATGCGCGTGCCCGGCCCGCGCGACAACAAGGACGCGGCCGATCCTATCGGCGGACACCCGGCGATCCGCCGGATTCTCGAAACGCAGCGCGCCTGGGTCGACGGCGCGCGCGTGCTGGCTTACAAGACCGCGATCGAACTCGACATCGCAAAGCAGCACCCGGACGAATCCCGGCGGCGGGGCGCACAGCGCTGGTGCAGCCTGGTCACGCCGGTTCTCAAGGCCGCATTCACCCAGCAGGCGTTCGACGGCTCGAGCGCCTGCCTGCAGGTATTCGGCGGCCACGGCTACATCCGGGAATGGGGCATCGAGCAGATCGTGCGCGATTCGCGCGTCGCGATGATCTACGAGGGCACCAACGAAATCCAGGCGATCGACCTGCTGGTGCGAAAGGTGCTCGCCGATGGCGGCGCTGGCCTGGCAGCGCTTCTGGCCGAGCTGGCCGCCGAGCTCGATGCGGGCCGGGCCGGCGACGCGGATGTGCTGCGCCGTTTCAGCGAACTGCGCGAGCTGACCAGCCGTTTGGCGCAGGCAGCGGAGCGCGACCCGGCGCTGCCCTTCGAAGCGGCCGACGACTTTCTGCGCGCCACCGCCCTGGCACTGCTGGCGTGGGCCTGGGCCCGTATCGAAGCGGCCGCACCCGCCGGCGTGGCGCGCTGGCGCCAAGGTGCCACCGCGCTGCGCCTGCGCGTGCTGCCGGAATTCGACATGCGCATCCGGATCGTGCAGGACCAGTGCGCGCCGCATGCGTCGAGCCAATCATCCACGAGTGCCAGATGAGCGCCAAAGCAATCAAGACCTCACACACCCAGGCCACCCCGGCAGTCGATGAAGTCGACACCGGGCTTCTCGACGGCCTGATCGGCTACAACGCCCGGCGCGCCGCTCTCGCGGTC
The DNA here is from genome assembly GCA_035571795.1 of Ramlibacter sp. GTDB lineage: Bacteria > Pseudomonadota > Gammaproteobacteria > Burkholderiales > Burkholderiaceae_C > Ramlibacter. The sequence goes on along the minus strand of DATNBX010000046.1, from coordinate 4,205 downwards.
ATCGACGTATTCATGCAGCGCATGAAGGTGTACGACCTGCGCCCGGTCGACTTCTCGGTGCTGTCCCTCATCATGCACAACCCGGGCATCACCTCGCGCCAGCTGTGCACCACCCTGGGTGTACTGCCGCCGAACCTCGTCGGGATGATCAACGCGCTGGAGAAACGCAATCTCATCGTGCGCAAGCCCCATCCGCACGACGGCCGCGCGGTAGGCCTGCACGTGACCGCGACCGGCCAGAAACTCATGCGTGACGCCGAGCGGACGGCAATCGAACTCGAAGCCGAGGCGACGTCCCGGCTGTCCGCCGGCGAAGTGAAGACACTGATCAGGCTGCTCAAGAAGGTCTACCTGTAAGCTGCTATTGTTTATGTAGCAGGAACTGCGTACACTGCACTCCCCCCGTCGGGAAAGCCGCCGGAGCGAGGAGAACAACCAGAATGAGTTCCAAAGAAAACGCGGCCATCGGCCAACTGCTGGAGCTGCTCGAGTCCCGCTACGCGATCCGCGTGCTCTGGGCTCTGAAAGACGGCCACGCACAGACTTTCCGGCTGCTGCAGGACAGCGTCGGCCGCATCACACCCAATACGCTGAACACCCGCATCAAGGAATTGCGCGAAGCTGGCCTCGTCAACCATGCCGGCGACGGCTACATCGTCACGCCCGCCGGTTCCGACCTGCTCAAGCGCCTGGGCGAGCTGCCGGCGTTCGCGGCCAAGTGGGTCGCCAGCCAGTCGAAGAAGAAAACATGAAGCAGTATCTCGATACTGCCGCCGCCTTGCCGGCGGATGCCGATGACGCACTGTTGATCGGCCGGGTGCATGTCGCCGGCACCGGCGCCATGCTGGTGCAGGTACGCCCCGATGGCGTGTACGACCTGTCGCAGCTGGCCGCGACCTGCAGCGAATTGCTGGAACTTCCCGATGTGGCGTTGGCGGTGCGAGACAATCGCGGCGCCCGGATCGCCGCCGCCCAGGACGTGCTGGCCAATAGCGCATTCGATGCGCGGCACGGCTCCAGGCCGTGGTTGCTCGCGCCGTGCGATCTGCAGGCCATCAAGGCCGCCGGCGTGACCTTCGTCGCCTCGATGCTGGAGCGCGTGATCGAGGAACAGGCCCGCGGGGACGCGTCGCGCGCCGAGGCCGTGCGGCAGGCGGTCGTCGCGGTGATCGGCGACAACCTGGCCGCGGTGCAGCCGGGATCGGCGTCGGCGATGCGGCTCAAGGACGTGCTGGTGGCGCAGGGAATGTGGTCCCAGTACCTCGAGGTGGGCATCGGGCCCGATGCCGAAATCTTCACCAAGTCGCAGCCCATGAGCTCGGTCGGCACAGGCGCCGAAATCGGCATCCATCCGGCCAGCAGCTGGAACAATCCCGAGCCGGAGATTGTGCTGGCCGTGAACAGCCGCGGCGCAGTACGAGGCGCCACTTTGGGCAACGATGTCAACCTGCGTGATTTCGAAGGCCGCAGCGCGCTGCTGCTGGGCAAAGCCAAGGACAACAATGCGAGCTGCGCCATCGGCCCGTTCATCCGGCTGTTCGACGAGCGCTTCGGCATCGACGACGTGCGCCGCTGCGACCTCGCGATGAAGGTGCAGGGGCCGGACGGCTTCGAGCTGCGGGGCAGCAGTTCGCTCGCGAAGATCAGCCGCGATCCGCTCGACCTGGTGGGCCAGGCCATCGGTGCCAATCACCAGTACCCGGATGGCTTCGTGCTGTTCCTGGGGACGATGTTCGCGCCGACGCAGGATCGCCTGGCCCCGGGCCAGGGATTCACCCATGTGGTCGGCGACCTGGTTACGGTCTCGACACCGCGGCTGGGTACACTGGCCAATCGCGTCAACACCAGCGACAAGGTCGCGCCGTGGACCTATGGCACGGCCGCACTCATGCGGGACCTCGCACGGCGCGGCCTGCTATAGCAAAGGAATTTCCATGATCACGACCCCTTCCGGCCTGCAGTACGAAGACACGACCGTCGGCGGCGGCGCCGAGGCCAAGCGCGGCCAGCATGTGCATGTGCACTACACCGGCTGGCTCTACAACAACGGCCAGCAGGGCGCAAAGTTCGATTCGAGCGTCGACCGCAACGAGCCGTTCGCCTTCGCGCTGGGCGGCAACATGGTGATCAAAGGGTGGGACGAAGGCGTCGCCGGCATGAAGATCGGCGGCAAGCGCACGCTGATCATTCCGCCCCAGCTTGGCTACGGCACTCGCGGCGCCGGCGGCGTGATACCGCCGAACGCCACGCTGAAGTTCGACGTGGAGTTGCTCGACGCGCATTGAATGCCGTCGGCAGCAGGCCGCAACGTCGCGTCGCGGCAGGCGGTATTTAGGATCACGGTAAGCGGCGGCCTCGCGTCGCGGCAGGCGGTGCCCGGCGAACGCAATTCCGTCCCTGCAAAGGCGGGGCCGGGCAGGCTGCGGCGCATCGATCACGCGAGGCCGCCTCGTGTTTGACCGATTCTCGTGGCCGCGCGCGAGAGCGCGCTCGTGAACTGATAAACATCTAGCCTGTGGCGTCGGTCTCCAACACAGCGGCGTATCGTGCGATTTCCGATCAAACGACCCGCTCTTTGCGAAGGAGACCGACATGGAACTGTACGCGGCAATTGACCTGCATTCCAACAACAGCGTTGTTGTCGTTATCGACGAAGTGGATCACGAGGTGTACCGCAAACGCTTGTCCAACTCGCTACCCGCGATCGTCGCTGCGCTGCGCACATGCCCGGCGCCGGTCCAGGCTGTGGCTGTGGAGTCCACGTTCAACTGGTATTGGCTGGTCGATGGCCTGCTGGCCGAAGGCTTCGACGTGCGCTTGGTGAACACGGCCGCCGTCAAACAATACGAGGGCCTGAAGCACAGCGGTGACTTTGACGATGCGCGCCACCTGGCTCATCTGCTGCGCCTTGGAATCCTGCCCACTGGATACATCTGCCCACGCCCCGAGCGCGCACTTCGCGACCTGGCTCGCAAGCGCGGGCAGATGGTACGAACTCGCTCGCAGCAAATGCTGTGCGTGAACAACTTGCTGGCCCGCAATCTCGGGCAACACTTGGCTGCGCAGCAGATCAGGAAGCTCGATGCGCGGCAAATCGATGCTTTGCCGCTACTGACTCATCACAAGCTGGCCATCAAGGCCAACCTGGCGGTCATGGCATGCACCGATGAGCAGGTGCACGAGTTGGAGCGCGAACTTCTGAGCCACGCCAAGCTGCGCCAGGCGTACCAGCGCTTGCTCACCATCAGCGGCATCGGCAAGGTGCTGGCCCTGACCATCGCGCTCGAAAGCGGCGACATGGATCGATTCCGCGACGCGGGCCACTTCGCCTCATACGCCCGCATGGTGGACAGCCGTCGCGAGTCCAACGGCAAGACCAAAGGAGCCGGCAACGTCAAATGCGGCAACAAGCACCTGTCATGGGCCTTCATTGAAGCGGCCCACTTCGCTATACGAAACGACGATGTGATCAAGCGCTTCTACGAAAAGAAGTGCGCAAAGAGCCGCCTCAAGGTGATAGCGCTGAAGGCGGTGGCCCACAAACTCGCACGCGCTGCTTTCCACGTCATGCGCGATGACACCGCCTTCGAGGTACGACGCGCGTTCGGATAGACGATTTTGGGTCGGTCACGGCAGCGCCGCGACGAGTGTGGAGCTACCAGTGAACTGATTGTGCGCCGCGACCGACCCGCCAATTTGAGTTGATGATTTCACGATGCCTTCGATATCAGCCAGTCAAGAGTTGGATGGCCTCTGTCAAGCCAATGATCTGTGCGGGTTTGGGCCCGTCACCAATGGAGATGTCGAGGAACTGAGGGTTTTCTGGGGCTGCAGGGCAGCCAGGGGCCGAATTGACATTGTCAAGCCCGGCCTTGATCCTGATGGGTGACTGGTGCGTTGTGACGCAACTACTCAGCGAGAACCAAGGCGCGTCGGAGATCCGGCAGCAACAACTAAGGGCGGAGACGACCGCAGAAATTTGGTCGTCCCTATTGACGGAGACGGCTAATGGGTGACTCGTCGCGGCTGTTTGAGCGGAGAGAGCTTCAGGCGAACGCAGCGAGTTCCGCGACGGGGCCATGAGAGCGGGCAAACTCGAGGGAGAGTCGGTGCGCAGCACCGACCAGCCTTGCGGATGCGCCGCGGCCTGCCCGGCCCCGACTTTGCCGCGAGGTCTCTGAACAAAAGGCTTTCTTCGCGAACAG
>DATNBX010000045.1:0-2733 GCA_035571795.1 Ramlibacter sp. | reverse complement strand
GGGAGCGGCCCAGCGGCTCATGCCAGCCCGGCCTTCGCGGCTTTGGCGGCCAGCCGCTTTTCGGTGCTGGCAACATCGACGATGAAGCGCATGTGGGTGGCGCGGCAGATCGTATCCACGTTGTCGCGGCCCTCGACCTTGAACGTCACGGCGCGGCCCTTGACCTCGGCCAGTTCGATGTCGAGCTCGACCTTCATTCCCATCAGGCTTGCCGCGAGATGGTCGATTTCAACCCGTGTGCCCACCGAGTCTTCGCCTGCATCCAGGTGCGCGAGCAGCAGTTCGCGGCAGGCGATCTCGACGTCGCGCACCAGCATCGGGGTGGCGTAGACGCGGGCCTTTTCGCCCATGAAATCGATGGTCCGGTCGCGGGTCACTTCGAACTTCGCCGTGTGGCGCAGGCCGGCTTGCAGGGTGGCTTTCATTGGAATATTCCTTATTTTTCAGGCACCGGCGCAGGATTTTGCACCTGGGGTTGGTGCTGTGGCGAGTTCAAGCGGCCCGCGAGCACGCCGCGCCCGCCGTTCATCACATCAATGGGAAAGCGCCGGCACATATCGCGAAATCTTCTGTCATCGCTTGTCTCCTGGTATATGCCTGCGCCCAGTCCTGGACTAGAATTCCGAGGTGTGAATCATTCTGGTACCGGAATGCCGGTATTGTTTTGATCTAGCGCAACTTAGCTCCAAACCCGCTTGCCCACCTCTCGCATACCCCTAGCGCCTCGCGACCGCGCGCCTACAAAAAAGCGCGGGACGCATATCCCGGTTACATCCGGCGCCGTCACCGTGCGCGCGGTGCGCCGCGCCGATCTCGACCAGGTGATCGCGCTGGACGCAAGGGAGACGGGAATAGAAAAGCGCAGCTATTGGCAACGCGTGTACCGCCGCTATGGCGTCGATGCGAAGGGCGAGCATCGATGGTTCCTGGTGGCCCTGGCCGGCGACCAGGTAGCTGGCTTCCTGATCGGCGAAGTGCGCGACTGGGAATTCGGCTCGCCGCCGTGCGGCTGGGTATTCGCCATCAATATCGACCCGGATGCCCGGCAGGCCGGTGTCGGGGCCCGGCTGCTCTCGACGCTGAGCACCAGCTTGCGGCGGACCGGCGTGCGCAAGCTGCGCACCCTGCTTTCACGCGACAACACGCTGATCCTGTCATTCTTCCGCAGCCAGGGCATGATGGCCGCGCCGATGATCCCGCTCGAGATGGACCTCGTGTCCGACGGCCTGGTATCGGATCCGCTGCGATGAAGCTGCAGGTGAACACCATGCTGGCGCTGTACAGCGTGATCGAGTTCGCGGCGGACCCCCAGCGCCATATCCCGGCGGCGGAAATCGCCGACAAGTACAGCGTCTCGCCGCATCACCTGGCCAAGGTCCTGGCCGAGCTCGCGCGCGCCGGCATTGTCGAGTCGGTGCGCGGCGTGGGCGGCGGCTACCGCTTCACGGCCAATGTCCGCCGCCTGACCCTGATGGATGTGATCCATCTGTTCGAGGATTTCGCGCCGCCGGCGCCGCCGCGACGCGATGCGGGCAGCCCCACGCCGGCCGACCAGGCGCTGGAGTCGGTGCTGTCGGAGATCGACCAGATCGCCAAAGCAACGTTCAGCTCGATCACGCTGGCCACCATGCTGCAGCTGGTCGCGCGGCAGCAGCAGCACGACGCCGCGCTGAACGGCGGCGGCGTCGCGGCGCCGGTGGCCACCTGATCGGGGAAATCACCCGCCTTCAGCGTCGAACTGTTCGCGCCGGCCCAGGCCGCGCCGGTTGTCAATGAAATACAGCCGCGCAATGCGGAGGCGATACCAGCGCACCCGCGCCAGCGCCAGCACGATGTCGGTCGGCGCGCTGCCGGGCTTCACGAACGGAAAGCGCTCGCCGTAAAGCTGCTGCGCGCGCGACTTCTCGTCACCCTGCAGCTCGCTCACGCTGCCCTCGATCTGGATGCCCTGGATGGCGCGCCAATCGTTCACGTCGCCCTGGATCGTCGCGGCGCAGCGCGGCTGCAGCGCGAGGTCGCGGCAATGCCGGCTGGAAGGCGACGACAGGAAGACCAGGTCACCGCCGTCGCGCACATAGAACACCGCGGCCGCCCATGGGCCGTCGCCGCCCTGCGTGGCCAGGGTCATCACATGGTTCTGCGCCAGGAAATCTGCCGCCGCCGCGGGCAGGTTCAACGGCATCGCTAGGCGGCACCCGGCTCGCCGGCCGGAACGGTTTCGTGCAGGCGTTTGAGCCGGTACGCGAGCTGCGGCCGGGTCAGGCCGAGCATGCGCGAGGCCGCCGAGAGGTTGCCGTGAGCCTTGTCCACTGCCGTTTCGATCAGCATGGCTTCGACCTGATCCAATGTCCTGACACCGTTGAAGACGGCTTCGCACAGCTGCCTGCCGGTGTCCCAGGTGTCGACGTCGATGTTGCCGTCCAGCCCCAGCCCGAACTCCTGCGGCTCGCCATCGCCGCCGGGCGACGAGAACAGGTGGCCGGCTTCGATGCGGCCGCCGCTGGGCGCCAGGATCACGCCGCGTTCGATCATGTTCTGCAGCTCACGCACGTTGCCGGGCCAGCGGTAGGTCAGCAGCGCGCGCTTGGCCTTGTCGGTGAAGCCGCGCAGTTTCTTGCCGTGGATCGCGCAGTGCTTTTCCAGGAAGCGCTTGGCCAGGAACGAGATGTCCTCCTTGCGCTCGCGCAGCGGCGGAATCTGGATCTGGAACGGGTTGAGCCGGTAGTACAGGTC
>DATNBX010000044.1:0-27002 GCA_035571795.1 Ramlibacter sp. | reverse complement strand
GGGCAGGGTGTTGAGGTCCTCGACCAGGCCGAACAGCTGCCGGATGCGCCGCGCATGCAGCCGCAGCAGGGCCTCGTAAAGCTCCACGTGCTGGCTGAGGATCTTGCGCAGATCGCCCCGCGCCACGCACAGGATGGTGGTCTCGCCGTGCGCATAGGCATCGTGCGTGCGGCGCTCGCCGTCGAAGATCGCGACATCGCCGAACCAGATTCCGGGCTCGACATACGTCAAAGTCACCTGCTTGCCCGAGATCGCCGTCGAGCTCACGCGCACGGCTCCCTTGGCGCAGGCAATCCACTGCTCGGGCGGGTCGCCACGGGCGGCGATCAGCTCGCCGTCCTTGTACCGTTTCACATAAGCGCATCGGAGAATGTCGTGCCGCAGGGAGGGGGATAACGAAGAAAACCAGCGACCGGAATTGATCGCCTCTCGTTCTTCAATGGTAAGAATGGGGTCGTCCATGATCTGTCTTTTGAGTGACTTGGTGTCGCGATCATTGTCGCGTGCGGGACCGCTGCGGCGACAGGGTCTTTCCCGGGGGACCGCCAGCGCGAGTTATTCGTAGTCGGGAAGCTGCTTGGCCAGGAACGCCGCAATGCCGATGCCGGCGTTGCGGTGGTGCAGGTTTCTGACCATGTGATCGCGCTCGCTTGCCAGTTGCTGGTTCAACGTGTTGCCGGCTGCGTCATTGATGAGTTCCTTGATACTCGCAACCGAATTGGGCGCCCTCCCGTTGAGCTTATCCGCGAGAGCCATCGCCTCGTCCAATGCGCCGCCCGATGGCGTTACGCGATTGACCAGACCCAGCTCGTGCAGCCGGCGCGCGGCCACGCGTTCGCCGCAAAGCAGCAGTTCGCTGACGAGTTGCCTGGGAAGTGCCTGCGACAAGCTCCAGCTGGCGCCACCATCCGGCGACAGTGCGATGTTGCTGTAGGCCATGACGAAGACCGCGTCCTCGGCTGCCACGATCAGGTCGCATGCCAACGCCAGCGAGAATCCGGCACCGGCCGCCGCACCTTCGACGGCGGCTATCACGGGCTTCGGAAAGGTGCGGATCGCTTCGATCCAGCTATGCAGGTTCTCGATGGATTGCGCCTGGACCTCGGGCGGCAGCTGGCGGTTGGCCTGCAGGCGTTGCAGGTTGCCGCCGGCCGAAAACAGCTTGCCCTCGCCGGTGATCACCACGCTGCGCACCTCCGGGCTGCTCTCGGCCACGCTGAGTGCCTCGACGCCGGCTGCGTACATCTCCGGGCCCAGCGCATTGCGGTACTCGGGATTGCTGAGCGTCAGAACCATGGTGCGGCCCTGGCTGGTGCTTCTCAGTTCTGCAGTCATAGCTTTGCGAGGAGAAAACAAGCCGGCTGCGCCGTCTTGTCCTTGTGGTTCATGTTTCCTCGTGGAGAAGCGATAGGCCGATGGCGCCGCGGCGGCGCAGCCACGGGCTGGGACGGTAACGCGGATCGCCATAGACGGTTTGCAAGTTGAACAGCACCTCGAGCACGTTGGTGGGGCCCCAGCGGTCACCCATGGCCAGTGGCCCGAGCGGATAGCCCAGGCCCAGCGTCACGGCGGTTTCGAGGTCCTTGGGACTGCAGATGCCCTGCTGGCAGATATCGGCGGCAATGTTGACGATCGTCGCAACCACGCGCTGGGTGACGAAGCCGCCGGAGTCGCGGATCATGCTCACGGCCTTGCCGTCGCGCCCGAAAAGAGCATGGGCTGCGTCGCGCATATCGGCCCGTGTCGCAGGATTGGTCGCCAGCACCCGGCGTTTGGTGACGGCGTCGTCGATCAGCAGGTCGATGCCGACAGTGCGAGCCGGATCGAGCCGTTCCACCACGGCCACCGTCGTCACGTCGAACCCAAGCGGCGCCACCACGGAAAGCGCCTGGGGCGAGGGCGACTGGCCGGTTTCGATCTTCGCGCCCAGCTCCTTGAGCAACTGGAACAGCTCGGAGCGGCGCGCCGCACGAGCCGAAACCCACACCGGCGGGATTTCGGCGACTTGCGGTACGGGTGGCTCGGCAGCAACCTGCGCCTTCCCATCCAGGTAGCGGTAGAAGCCTTCGCCCACCTTCTTGCCTACGACGCCACCGGCCAGGCGCTGAGCGGTGATGACGCTCGGCCGATAGCGCGGCTCGTCGTAGTACTGGCGGTAGATCGACTCCATCACCGGATGCGACACGTCGAGCGCGGTGAGGTCCATCAATTCGAACGGCCCCAGCCGGAAGCCGGCCTGATCCTTCAGGATGCGGTCGACCGTCGCGAAGTCCGCCACGCCTTCGCCAACGATCCGCAGCGCCTCCGTGCCGTAGCCACGGCCCGCGTGATTGACGATGAAACCAGGCGTGTCCTGCGCTTGCACTGCGGTGTGGCCCATCTGTTTGGCATAGTCGGCTAGCGCCAGGCAAACGGCGGGATCGGTCTTGAGTCCGGCCACGACCTCCACCACCTTCATCAGCGGCACCGGATTGAAGAAGTGATAGCCCGCGAACTGTTGCGGCCGTTTCAGGCCGGCAGCAATTGCCGTCACGGACAGGGACGACGTGTTGGTTGCGAGGACGGCGCCGGGCTGCACGACCGCCTCGAGTTCGGCAAAGAGCGATTTCTTGACATCCAGCCGCTCGATCACGGCCTCGATCACGAGATTGCAATCAGCCAGCTCCTGCACGCTGCCGGCTACTTGCAATCGCTCTTTGCAAGCTTGCATAGCCGCAGCGTCCATGCGGCCCTTTTCGACCAGGCGTGCCCACTGGCTGAAAAGCTCGTCGCGGGCTTTGGCAACCGCCCGCGGCTGGGTGTCGAAGAGCTTGACGACGCTGCCCGCCTGAGCGGCGATCTGGGCGATGCCCCGGCCCATGGCGCCGGCACCGACGACGCCCACAACTTTGTAGATAACAGTCATGGCGAGGATTATGGCAATGTCCCGAGACCGCCCGCAGGCGCGTGCCGATAACGCGAAGCCAAAGCGCTAACGGCCATCGCCAGCAGCAGCCCCGCAAGACCAGCCCAGTGCAGCAGGTCGATGCCACCGCCCGCTATCAGCCAGCCGCCTCCGGCGGCACCGATCGCCTGGCCTGCGTACATGGCCGAGGTATTGAGGGCAATCGATCCCGAGGCCAGGGTGGGTTCGATGCCGACCAATCGTGCTTGCTGTGCCGAGTTCGAGGAAAAGCAACCCAGGGCCCAGGGGATCGACACCAGCGCTGCCAATGCCAGTGTGGTGCCCAGCGGCCAGATCAACAGGCTGAGCGCCATCGCAACGATGCCCGCCATGACCGCACGCGAAGCGCCGATCCGATCGATGTGGCGCGACATGACCATGTTGCCCAGGAAGCCGAAGACGCCAAACCACATCAGCAGCAGGCTCAGCTGGCCGGGTGTGATGCCGATCTTCTGCTTGTAGTACGGGGCGAAATACGAAAACAGCACGAACTGACCGGCCGAGTACAGCACCGTCACGGCGATGCACAGCATCAACGGCCGCGAGCGGAACGTTTCCTGCCAGGCAGCCGCCGACAAGGCCGGCGGCTTGACGCCGTTGGGCATCGCGCGCCACACCCAGACGGCGCTGGCCAGGCTCATCAGTCCCACCAACCCGAAGGCACTGCGCCAGCCCAGCGTGCCGCCCACGTACGCGCCGATCGGCATACCCACCACCGACGCGACGGACCAGCCGAGAAATACGAAAGTGATGGCTCGGCCGCGCTGATTGGGCATCACCAGCAGGCCGACGCAGGCGGCCGCCTGGGGCGTGAAGACCGCCGGCGCGATCATGGCGAGCACCCGCAAGGGCAGCAGCGCGGCAAAGCCCGGTGCCGCGATGCACGCGAGATGCAGCGCGCCATACCACACCATCGACAAGGCCAGCAGGCGCCGGCGGTCCCATCCGGCCACCACGGCTGCCAGCAGCGGAGCGCCCACGCACATGAGCACCGCGCCGGCAGAGATCAGCTGGCCGGCGGTCGCTACGGATACATCGAGCGAGCTGCTGATCTCATTGAGGACGCCGGGCACCACCATCACGCCGGTGCCGATGACGAAGTTGCCGAACAGCAGGGGCCACAGGACCGTGGGCAGGGCGGACCGCGCTGCCGCGCTGGCCGATGCTGGATTCACACACTGCCTTCAGCGCCGCACCTGCAGCGCGCCGGGATTGACGATGTTGGTCGGCGTACCCTTGATGAAGTTGACCACGTTGTCGAAGGCGGCCCCGAAGTACATCTCATAGCTGTCCAGTTCGACGTAGCCGATGTGGGGCGTGCAGATGCAGTTTTCCAGCCGCAACAGCGCGTGGCCCTGCAGGATCGGCTCGCTTTCGAACACATCGACAGCCGCCATCCCCGGCCGCCCGCGATTGAGAGCGGCGATCAGCGCGTCATGCTCGACGAGTTCGGCGCGTGAGGTATTCACCAGCAGCGACGTCGGTTTCATGCGTCCCAGGTCGTCGAGCGTGACGATGCCTGCCGATTCGTCGCTCAGACGCACGTGCAGGCTCAGCACGTCGCTCTCCGTGAACAGCTCTTCGCGGCTGTCAGCAGCGCGCAGGCCGTCACTCACGGCTTTCTCGCGCGAGGCCTGGCTGCCCCAGACCATCACCTGCATGCCGAAGGCCTTGCCATAGCCGGCAACGAGTTGCCCGACCTTGCCGTAGCCCCAGAGTCCCAGCGTGCGGCCCCTGAGCACGACACCCAGGCCGAAATTCGCCGGCATCGAGGCGGATTTCATGCCGGACTGCTGCCAGCCGCCATGTTTGAGTGTGGCGATGTATTGGGGCAGCCGGCGCATCGCCGCCATGATCAGCGCCCAGGTCAGCTCCGCCGGCGCGACCGGTGAGCCGACGCCTTCGGCCACCGCGATCCCGCGCTCGGTACAGGCCTGTACGTCGATATGCGCCCCGACCCGGCCGGTTTGGGCGATGAGCCTGAGCCGCGGCAGCTTCTCCAGCAGTTGCCGGGTGATGTGGGTGCGCTCACGGATAAGGACGATCACATCGGCGTCGCGCAGCCGCACCGAGAGCTGCCCGATGCCTTTGACCGTGTTGGTGTAGACCTTGGCGGGATACGCTTCGAGCTTGGCCGCGCAGTGAAGTTTGCGCACCGCGTCCTGGTAATCGTCGAGGATGACAATGTTCATGCCCGAATTGTGCCTCGCTGCAAACTTGTCACTGCCCCGTTAGGATCGGGGCTTTCGTTCTGTTACCGAGGAGTTTCCATGACCATTGCCATGTCTTCCGCCAGCCTGCCGGTGTACCGGACCATGCTCGACAATCTGATCCACTTTCTCGACAAGGCGCAGGCCCATGCGGAAGCCAGGAAGTTCGATCCGGCCGCGCTGCTGCAGTTCAGGCTCGCGCCCGACATGCTGCCGTTCACCCGGCAAATTCAGCTGGCCTGCGATCACGCCAAGAACGGCGTCGCCCGGATGTCGGGCGTGGAGGCGCCCAAGTTCGAGGACAACGAGACGAGCTTTGCGGAACTGAAAGCGCGCATCCGCAAGACACTGGACTATCTGGCGAGTGTCCCCGCGGATCGCCTGGACGGCACGGAAGACAAGGACATCACTTTCCCTGTGGGCCGCGAGGCGACCCGCACCATGAAGGCAGAGGCGTATCTCAAGCACTGGTCGCTGCCCAACTTTTTTTTCCACGTCACGACGGCTTACGTCATCCTGCGGCACAACGGTGTGGAGCTGGGCAAGAAGGATTTCCTGGCCGGATCCAAGGCCTGATAGCGCCCCAACGAGCCCGGCCCTAGGAGACGCAGGCTCCTAGCTCGGTGCCGTTTCGAGCGCTGCGAGCCGGTCGAGCTCGGCGCAAACGTCGGCCATGCGGCCCGACATGAACATGCGTCCGGCGCGAGTCGGCGCGAAGCTTCCGTCCACCACCCGAACGACACGCAAAGGGCGGCGTGGCCTCTCGGTGCTGGCAGCGGCCCTTGCCGGCCGGCGCAACGACGCCAGCACACCACCGACCGAAAAGAATTTGATTCCCATGCGAATCTCTCCTTGAACCTGGAGTTCGAACACAGGCAGGATTGACACGAAGAAGCTGCCACAGGGTGATGGCGCTCGAAACGCCATACGCCCGCCACCTGCGGCCGCTCCGTACTTACATGAGCATCGTGTTGCGGATCAGACCGACCGCCAGGCCTTCGATTTCGAACGGCTCGCCGGGCTCGACGATGATGGTCGGGTAGTCGGGATTTTCCGCGTGCAGCTCGATCAGGTGCTTGTTGCGGCGGAAGCGCTTGACCGTCACGTCGTCCCCGAGCCGGGCCACGATGATCTGGCCGTTCTTGGCGTCCTTGGTGGCCTGCACGGCCAGCAAGTCGCCGTCCATGATGCCGGCATCCCGCATCGACATCCCGCGTACCTTCAGCAGGTAGTCGGGCCGGCGCTGGAACAGGCTGCTTTCCACGTAATAAGTCTGGTCCACATGCTCCTGCGCGAGAATCGGCGAGCCAGCCGCCACCCGCCCGATCAGGGGCAAAGCCAACTGCGCCAGGTTCTGCAACGGCAAGGAGAATTGCTTGTTACGCGATTCATTGATCGAGCGCAGCGCCTCGCTCTTGAGACGGATGCCGCGCGAGGTACCGCTGACCAGTTCGATAACACCCTTGCGGGCGAGCGCCTGCAGGTGTTCCTCGGCCGCGTTCGCGGACCTGAAGCCAAGTTCGGCGGCGATTTCCGCGCGTGTCGGCGGCGCGCCGGTGCGCGCGATCGCGCTCTGGATCAAGTCCAGAATCTGTTGCTGGCGGGCTGTCAGTTTGGGCGTATCGAGCATGGTGGAATCTCCACTGGCTTAATATCCAGTAACTGTATTTTTAACCAGTTTTTCGAATTATGCAAGTGACCGGCAAAAAAATAGTGGTATTGGCGACCGGGGGCACGATTGCCGGCACGGCGGCGGCGGCAACGGACAGCATCGGCTACACCGCGGCGCAGCTGGGCGTGCGGGAACTGCTGGCCGCTATCCCAGCGCTTGCAACCTTGCCGTTGGAAACCGAGCAAGTGGCGCAGGTGGACAGCAAGGACATGAGCTTCGAGATCTGGCGCAAGCTCGCCCTGCGCTGCGGGCACTGGCTCGCGCAGCCAGATGTCGGCGGCGTGGTTGTCACTCACGGCACCGACACGCTGGAGGAGACGGCATATTTCCTCCAGACGGTGCTGGCACCGGCCAAGCCCGTGGTGCTCGCCTGCGCGATGCGACCGGCCACTGCACTGCTGGCGGACGGGCCGCAGAACCTGCTCGATGCGATAGCGGTGGCGGGGAGCGTCGGCGCGAGCGGCGTCGCGGCGGTATGTGCAGGGGTCATCCACGGTGCCCTGGACGTCGCCAAGCAACATACGTATCGGCTGGATGCGTTCAGTTCGGGCGACGCCGGGCCGCTCGGCTATGTGGAAGAAGGCAAGCTGCGCCTCTTGAGGGAATGGCCGGTGCCGGATGAACGCGCCGCGGTGGTGCTCAAGAGATTTGCCCAGGCCGATCGCTGGCCGCGCGTGGAAATCGTGATGAGCCATGCCGGCGCCGGAGCCGCGATGGTCGAGGCCCTGACGGCCCAGGGCGTCGATGGCCTCGTCGTTGCCGGAACCGGCAATGGCACATTGCATCATGAGCTGGAGACAGCGCTATGCCAGGCACAGGCTCACGGCGTGAAAGTCGTCCGATCGACGCGGTGTGCGCAAGGACGGGTGCTCGCGAAACCAGACGACCGCTTGCCTGATTCATGCGGCCTGTCGCCGGTGAAGGCGAGGATCGCGCTGATGCTCGAACTGCTATGACTGGAGGACGTCATCCCGGGCTTGACCTCGGGATCCATGGCGCACCAAGGTGGATTGCGGATCAAGTCCGCAATGACAGCTTTCCTCAGCCCGCCAGAGCCTCCAACGCACGCGACTTGATTTCCTCCACCGTCCCGGTGCCGCTGATCTTGCGGTACTTGGGCGCGTTGGCGGGATCGCCCTTCGCCCACCGGGCGTAGTACTCAACCAGCGGCCGGGTCTGTTCTGCATAGACCTCCAGACGCTTGTTGACGGTTTCTTCCTTGTCGTCCTCGCGCTGGATCAGCGGCTCGCCAGTGACGTCGTCCTTGCCCTCGACACGGGGCGGATTGAACTTGACATGGTAGGTACGGCCGGAAGCCGGGTGCGAGCGGCGGCCGCTCATGCGCTCGACGATAGCCTCGAACGGGACGTCGATTTCCAGCACGTAATCGAGTTTGACGCCGGCCGCCTTCATGGCGTCGGCTTGCGGGATGGTGCGCGGGAAGCCGTCGAACAGGAATCCATTGGCGCAATCGGGCTGGGCGATCCGTTCCTTGACCAGCCCGATGATGACCTCGTCGCTCACCAGGGCACCCGACTCCATGACTTTTCTGGCGGCCAATCCCAAGGGCGAGCCCGCCTTGACAGCGGCGCGCAGCATGTCGCCGGTGGAGATTTGCGGAATGCCGTACTTCTGGCAGATGAACGTCGCCTGCGTGCCTTTTCCAGCGCCGGGCGCGCCCAGCAAGATCAGTCTCATGGAAGTCCTCGAAATACGTTAGAAGTCAGCGGGCTGCGGGCCGGTCCAGCCCCGCCGTTGCGCATTGTTGGCGAAAGGATAGCATGCGTGCCCCTTGCGCCGGCTTACGCGCCGGCGGTGCGCCACCAGGCGCGCACGCGCTCCAGATCGTCAGGCGTGTCGACCCCGGCGCCGGGCGCGGTAGCCGTCACCTGGACCGCTATCCGGTGCCCGTGCCACAGGGCTCGCAACTGCTCCAATGCCTCGGTCGCCTCGATCGGCGCCTGCGGTAGCCGTGGAAACAGGCGCAGGAACTCGGCGCGATAGCCGTAGATACCGACATGACGCAGCGGCCGGGCCTGCGGCAATGCCTGGATCCCTGCGGCAAAGCCGTCGCGCCACCAGGGCAGCGGCGCGCGGCTGAAATACAGGGCGAAGCCGGCCGCGTCGAGTACGACCTTCACCACATTCGGATTGGTGAAGTCATCCACGCTTTCGATCGCATGGGCCGCCGTGCTCATGCTGGCCTGCGGGTTCGCTTGCAGTTTCGCGGCGACCGAGTCGATCAACCCCGGGTCGATCAGCGGCTCATCGCCCTGCACGTTAACCACCACGCCCTGACCGGCGAGTCCCAGTAACTCGCACGCTTCGGCTAGGCGATCGCTGCCCGAGGGGTGGTCGGCCCGGGTCAGGATTGCTTCTACGGAATGGTCCAGGCACGCCTGCACGATCGCGGCACTGTCAGCGGCCACCACCACACGCTGGGCGGACGACGCCATTGCGCGCTGGGCTACGCGAACCACCATGGGTTGGCCGCCGATATCCGCCAGCGGCTTGCCGGGAAGCCGGGTGGAGGCGAGCCGCGCGGGAATGAGGACGCAAAAACCCATCTTTAGTCAGTTGGGTCCTGAATCGTGATCTGACCCGCAAAGCATCAAACCAGCGGCGTGCGCCTGGGCAGCCGCTCCAGTTCCTCGTCACTCAAGGTGCGGGCCTCTTCTTCCAGCAGGATCGGAATTCCGTCCCGGATCGGGTATGCCAGACGTGCGCTGCGCGACAGCAGTTCCTGCCGGGTGCGGTCGTAGTCCAGGTGCCCTTTGGTGACGGGGCACACCAGCAACTCAAGAAGTTTGGGATCCATGGGCCGATGATAGCTTTGCATCGAGCAGGTGATCGAGCGCGGCCCAGAATTCCGGCTCGATCGCGAGCAGCAATGGCACGGCCCAAGCCTGCGGCCGCACGCGCCAGAGCTTGACGGCATCCTTTTCGGTGCAGACCAGCTCCCAGCCGTCCTTGCCGAAGGGGGTAGTGCCAAAGGCATGGTGGTCCGGCAGCGCCACGGTGTCGGCAAGCTGCAGCCCTTCACCGCGCAACATGGCGAAGAATGCTTCCGGCTTGGCGATCCCGGCCAAAGCTTGCAGCGGCTTGTCCTTAAGGGCCGACAAGCCGCGAAGCGTGCCATCGGCGCGCCGTGCCAGGGGCGCAAGCCGCCGGCGGACCTCGAACCCGGCGATGCCCGGCGGCGCATCCGTGTGCAGGACCAGATCCACCTTGCGAGGCCAGGGCTCGCGCAGCGGCCCAGCCGGCAGCAGCCAGCCATTGCCGGTCCCGCGTTCGTCGAACACGCAGATTTCGATGTCGCGTTCCAGGCGATAGTGCTGCAAGCCATCATCGCTGACGATGACCTGGGTCGAGGGATGGGCCGCCAGGAGCGCTCGCGCCGCCTGGACCCGCTCCGGGGCGACAAAGACCGGTACACGGCATGTCTGCGCCACCAGCAGCGGCTCGTCGCCGACTTCACTGGCGCGGCTGTCGCTGCGCACTTCGCGGCAGTCGGAAGCCGTCCGTCCATAGCCGCGCGATACCACGCCGGCCGCAAGGCCCCGCGAATGCAAGTGCTCCACGAGCGCCATCACCACAGGGGTCTTTCCCGACCCGCCGGCGACCACGTTGCCCACGACAATGACGGGCACCGGGATGCGCTCGCTCCTGATCAAGCCAGTGCGATAGGCGCCGCGCCGCAGAGCGGAGAGCGCGCCGAAGACCAGCGACACCGGCCAGAGCAGGCGGGCCAGAGCGCCGCGCCGCAGCCATGCGAGCTGCAACGCCTGCGCCATACCTATCGATTGCCGGCGTGCGCCGACGACTGGGTGGCGAAGGTGATCTGCATCAGGCCGGATCGCCGGGCCGCCTCCATCACCGTGATGACCGACTGATGGGGCGCCGCGGCGTCGGCGCTGATGATGATCACGCTGTCCTTTCCGGCTTTGGCCGCATCCGTCAGCGCCAGCGCCACCGCCTCGACGTTGCGGCCGGCCACCGGCACGCCCTTGACCGAATAGCGGCCGTCGCTGGTAACGCCAACGATGACCTCCCTGGGGTAATCGCGTTGCGCATCGGCGTCGGCTACCGGCAGTTTGAGCTGCAGCTCGGTGAACTTGCTGTAGGTGGTGGTCAGCATCAGGAAGATCAGAATGACCAGCAGTACGTCGATGAACGGGATCAGGTTGATCTCCGGCTCTTCCTTGCGGCGGGGGCGGAAGTTCATCGCACCCGCAGCGCATTGAGGTGGCGCGCGAAACGCTCTGCCGAAAGCTCGAGCGTCAGCAGGTATTCATCGACCCGCACTCTGAAATAGCGCCAGAAAATCAGCGACGGGATGGCCACGATCAGGCCGAAGGCCGTGTTGTACAGCGCGACGGAGATGCCGTGCGCCAATTGCGCCGGATTGCCTCCGGTGGCGCCGCCTGCGGCCGACTGCGAGCCGAAGATTTCGATCATGCCGATTACCGTGCCCAGCAGTCCCAGCAGCGGAGCGGCCGACGCGATCGTCGCCAACGCACTGAGGTAGCGCTCCAGGCGGTGCGCCACCTCGCGGCCGGTATGTTCCATGCTGGCCCGCAGATCGACTTCGCTGCAGCGCGGATCGGAGTTGAGCGCCCGGAACCCGCTGGCCAGCACTTCGCCCAGCGCGGAGTTCTGCTCCAGCTTCTTGACCACGTCGGCGCTGGGTACGCTGGCGCGCGATACCGCCAGCGCTTCATCGAGCAGCTTGGGCGGGGCGACCTTGGCGGTTTTCAGGCTGATGAAGCGCTCGATCACCAGAGCGAGCGCAAGAATGGAGCAGGCTACTAGAGGCCAGATCGGCCAGCCTGCGGCTTGTATGATCGAAAACAAGGAAAGGTTCTCCGCGCGGGATGCGACTGCTTGAGTAGCGGCCGATTATCGTGCACTCCTCGGCTTGTAGGAAAAGCGCGCTAGCGTGTAGGAGAAGACTCACAGAAGTTGTGGATAACTTTGTGCAGAAATGCCCCCCCTGGCCCTGCTGAGCCGCGCCGATCCTTCATCGTGACACATCGATGACAAATTGAGCAGGAAAAAATCCAATGAAATCAAAGTCTTGCTCCACAAAATCATGGTTTCGCAGGGAATGCGGGGCGGTTCGGGCCATCGCGGCGGCGCTGTGGACTAATTTGGACTCTTTTGCGCCCGCAAGGCGCGATTTTCCTGATGTCTGAGCTGCAGGACCCAGTATTGGCGCCGCGAATCTGGCAAGTCGGCGCGCTGTGCCGCGCTATTGCTGATGCTCTGGAAGCCCGATTCAACCCGGTCGCGGTGCGAGGCGAAGTTTCGGGTTTCTCGCGCGCATCCAGCGGGCATTGCTACTTTTCCCTGAAGGACCCGCAGGGCCAGATTCGTTGTGCCATGTTTCGACGCGCGGCCGGCCTGCTGGAGTTCGTGCCGCGCGATGGCGAAATCGTCGAAGTGCTGGGTCGGCTGGACGTCTACGCACCGCGCGGCGACCTGCAACTGATCGTCGAGAGCCTGTCCCGGGCCGGGCCAGGCGCCTTGTTCGAGAAATTCCTGCAGCTGAAGGCGCGGCTGGAAGCGCAGGGCCTGTTCGACCCGGCTCGAAAGCGGCCCATTCCGGTGTTGCCCCGCGGCATCGGCCTCGTAACCTCGCCCGGCGCCGCCGCGCTGCACGATGTCGTGACCGCGTTGCGACGACGCGCTCCCCATGTCCCGGTGGTGCTCGCACCGGCGGCCGTGCAGGGTCCCCAGGCGCCCGCGGAGCTGATCCGTGCGCTGTCGGCGCTGTACCGCCTGGCCGAAGCAGGGAAAGTCGACGTGATCCTGCTGGTGCGCGGCGGCGGCTCGATCGAGGACTTGTGGGGCTTCAACAGCGAGCAGCTGGCGCGCACCATCGTCCTCAGCCCGGTGCCTCTGATCTGCGGCGTGGGCCACGAAACCGACTTCACGATCGCGGACTTTTGCGCTGATGTCCGCGCGCCCACGCCGACGGCAGCGGCGGAGCTGGCTGCCGAGCCCAGGGACAACTGGCTGGCGCGGCTGCAGCGGGCCCGCGACTTCCTGGGCAATGCGATGCGCAGCCGCCTGGACAGTGCCGGGCAGCGGCTGGACGTTGCCGGCGCGCGGCTGGGCCGGCCGCTGGCTCGCATGAGCGCGCAGCAACTGCGGCTGGGCCGCACTGCCCATCGATTGCGATACGCCGTGATGGGCCGGCTGGAAAGGGAGCGAAGCCGCCTCCAGAGAACACAACCCCAGCTCAAGCATGCGGTGCAGTCCCGGGTGCAACGCGCATCCCAGCTGTTCGATCACGCGCGATTGAGGCTCCAGGTGCTGGATCCGAGGCTGGTGCTGGAGCGCGGTTATGCGCTGCTGACCAACGAGGCGGGCCAGCCGGTCAGCAGCGTTGCCCAAACCCATCCGGGCCAAGCCTTGCGCGCCACCCTCGCCGATGGCGAGGTTGCTCTGACCGTGACGCCACCGGGCTCATTAAGTTCATAGAATGAATGCCGACCCTGCAAACCAATAAACCCAACAGGACAACCCATGGAACACGTACTGCCTCCGCTCCCATACCCGATCGATTCACTGGCGCCGCACTACTCCAGGGAAACGCTGGAGTATCACCACGGCAAGCATCACAACGCCTATGTGACCAATCTGAACAACCTGCAGAAGGGCACCGAATTTGAGAACATGACGCTCGAGGAGATCGTCAAGAAATCGTCCGGCGGCATCTACAACAATTCCGCCCAGGTTTGGAACCACACGTTCTTCTGGAATTGCATGAAGCCCGCGGGCGGTGGACAGCCCGGCGGCGCACTGGCCGCGGCCATCAACAGCAAGTGGGGCGGGTATGCCGCGTTCCGGGATGCCTTCGTCAAGTCCGCCGTGGGCAACTTTGGTTCAGGGTGGACCTGGCTGGTCAAGAAGCCGGACGGCAGCGTCGACATCGTGAACACCGGCGCCGCCGGCACGCCGCTGACCACGGCCGACAGGGCACTGCTGACCGTGGACGTTTGGGAGCATGCCTACTACATCGACTACCGCAACCTGCGTCCCAAGTACGTCGAGGCCTTCCTGGACAAGCTGGTGAACTGGGGGTTCGCCGAGAAGAACTTCGGTTAGACCGCTACGCTCCTATACGAAACAAGGGCCGCGAAGCGGCCCTTGAACTTGGGTGGGCTTCGCCCGCTAGCGCCTTTCGAATGGGGTTCCTGCGAGCTTCATTCCGGGCTTGATGCCCTTCTTCGTGAACCAGCCCTGGTTCATCTCCAGCACATAGCGCACCGGCTTGTCCGAACAGTGGGAGTCGGTGGTTTGCGGTTTCATGTCAGCCAGGTTGACCACAGTGCCGTCGTCGGCGACAAACGCGGCCGTCAGCGGCAATAAGGTATTTTTCATCCAGAAGCACTGCATCGAGGGCTGCTCGAATGCGAACAGCATGCCCTCATGCTGCGGCATTTCCTTTCGGAACATCAAGCCCGTCGCCCGCTGCTCGGGGGTGTGCGCCACCTGGGCATCAATCTGGTGCATGCCGGCGGAAAGGGTCACCCGCGGCAGGTTCAGCTGCGCTTCCTGGGCAGCCGCCGGAAGCAGCACCGCGGCAAGCGCCAGCGCGGCGCAGGCGGGAATGGCTGGTTTCATGGGAATATTGTGGCCGCCAAAGAAAATGCCCGCGCGGCGGCGGGCATCGAGCCGGAAAGCGGTCGTTGGATTACGACTTCTTTTCTTCAGCCTTCGGAGCAGCCTTCTTGGCAGCCTTCTTGCTGGTCTTCTTCTTGGCGGCCTTCTTGTCAGCCTTGGCTTCCATTTTGTCGGTCTTGGCTTCAGCCGCGGCCGCGGGCTTGGCGCCGGAGGCGGCAGCCATCGGGGCGCCGACGTGCGAAGCGGCGAAAGCGGTCGAAACGGCGAAGAAGGAGCCGATCAAGACGGCGAGAAGTTTGGTCATTGCAGATATCCTTTCAGAGATATGGAGCTGATTTTTCGAAAAATTCCTCCCTGGAGACGGAAGGCTCATCCGTAACGGGCCGTGCGGCAGAACGGTTGACAGGCCCCTGGTGGGGAATTGGCCCTCCACCCTGCAAATCAGAGCCTTTGAAAGGGAGGCGACAGTTTCGAAGCTAGAATTCCATGGTTTTGCGGCTCGCAAAAAAACCAGCAGACCCTGTCCCCCATCCGGAGAGTTTCCCCCCATGTACCAGCACATCAAGGTCCCTACGCAGGGCCAGAAGATCACCGTCAACCCCGACATGTCGCTCAAAGTGCCGGACCAGCCGATCATTCCCTACATCGAAGGCGACGGCACCGGTTTCGACATCACGCCGGTGATGCTCAAGGTGGTGGACGCGGCGGTGGCCAAATCCTACGGCGGCAAGAAGAAGATCCACTGGATGGAGGTCTACGCGGGCGAAAAGTCCACCAAGGTGTACGGCCCCGACGTCTGGCTGCCCGAGGAGACCTTGCATGCGGTGCGCGATTACGTGGTGTCCATCAAGGGGCCGTTGACGACCCCGGTGGGCGGCGGCATCCGCTCCCTGAACGTGGCCCTGCGCCAGGAGCTCGACCTCTACGTGTGCTTGCGCCCGATCCAGTATTTCGACGGCGTTCCTTCACCCGTCAAGGAGCCGCACAAGACCAACATGGTCATCTTCCGCGAGAACTCCGAGGATATCTATGCCGGCATCGAGTTCGAGGCCGAAACCGACAAGGCCAGGAAGGTCATCAAGTTCCTGCAGGAGGAAATGGGCGTCAAGAAGATCCGCTTCCCGGGCACCTCCGGCATCGGCATCAAGCCGGTCTCGCGCGAGGGCACCGAGCGCCTGGTGCGCAAGGCCATCCAGTACGCCATCGACAATGACAAGCCCAGCGTGACCATCGTGCACAAGGGCAACATCATGAAGTTCACCGAAGGCGGGTTCCGCGACTGGTCCTATGGGCTCGCGCAGAAGGAATTCGGCGCCCAGCTGGTGGACGGCGGCCCGTGGTGCAAGTTCAAGAATCCGAAGACCGGCAAGGACATCGTCGTCAAGGACGTCATCGCCGACGCCTTCCTGCAGCAGATCCTGCTGCGGCCCGCCGAGTACAGCGTCATTGCAACCCTCAACCTCAATGGCGACTACATTTCGGACGCGCTGGCCGCGCAGGTCGGCGGCATTGGCATCGCCCCTGGGGCCAACCTGAGCGACTCGGTCGCGATGTTCGAAGCGACCCATGGCACCGCTCCGAAGTACGCGGGCAAGGACTACGTCAATCCGGGCTCCGAAATCCTGTCGGCCGAAATGATGTTGCGCCATATGGGCTGGACGGAGGCGGCCGACCTGGTCATCAGCTCGATGGAGAAATCCATCCTGAGCAAGAAGGTGACCTATGACTTCGCGCGCCTGATGGAAGGCGCGACCCAGGTCAGCTGCTCGGGCTTCGGGCAGGTGATGATCGACAATATGTGAGTGCGTTGCCGCAACGCAAAAAAGCCGCCCGATGGCGGCTTTTTTGTTCCTACTTCGTCACGACATCCTCATGGCCGGAGGCGTGGAATTGCGGCGCCCGCACCTTCGAATGGCGCGGCGGGCGTTCGGCCGCCTGGCCGCTCTCCGGCTCGGTTCGAGCCAACGCAGCCTCCGCCTGGATGTTCTGCGCCAACTGGCCCTTGGGCCCTTCGATGATGTCGAAGGTGACGCGCGAGCCCTGTTTGAGCGTCTTGAAACCTTCCATGGCGATGGCGGAGAAATGGGCGAACACGTCCGAGCCGCCGCCATCGGGTTCGATGAACCCGAATCCCTTTGCGTCATTGAACCATTTAACTGTACCGGTCGCCATTTCTTCGCCTCGCTCTTGTTTTTTCCTCGCGACCTCCCAGTGTCCAGGATCGTGGTAGAGCTGTCAACATTTTCACGGACTAAAGTATTCGACGTATCCAAACCCTACAAATGCCGCCGGGCCTGCGCCGTCTGGTCAAAAATGGGTGCGGAGGGCACCGTCGGCGCCTGCCAGCTTGAATGGAGCAAATCCAGCACCAAATTCACCTTCAGCCTGCAGCCTGGGAGCCCGATCGATAGAATGAATTTTATGGCCAGCAAAACACCCACCCCTGCGCCGGTCGCCCCCAGAGTTCGGCCGAAGGAGGACGACGGCGGGTCGGTGGTGGCCGAGCGTAAAACGCAGAAGACCAAGCCGCCGCAGATGTACCAGGTCGTCATGCTCAATGACGACTACACGCCGATGGAGTTCGTGGTGGTGGTGATCCAGGAGTTTTTCAACAAGGACAGGGAGACGGCCACCCAGATCATGTTGAAGATTCACCTGGACGGGAAAGGGATCTGCGGCGTTTACTCCAGGGATGTGGCCGCCACGAAAGTCGAGCAGGTCCAGGAAGCCGCTCGTCAAGCAGGGCATCCCCTGCAATGTGTCAGTGAACCGGTTGAGTAATCGCAAGTCGAACCCAAGTGAAGCGTCTAGAGTAAGTGCGAGATCAGAAGTGAAAGCAAGGCAAAAGGAAATCTCATGATTGCCCAGGAACTGGAAGTCAGCCTCCACATGGCGTTCGTGGAGGCACGGCAGCAGCGCCACGAGTTCATCACCGTGGAGCATCTGCTGCTCGCCCTGCTGGACAATCCCAGCGCGGCGGAAGTGCTGCGCGCGTGCTCGGCCAACATCGATGACCTGCGCAAGTCGTTGTCCAATTTCATCAAGGACAACACCCCGCAGGTCGCCGGCACGGACGACGTCGACACCCAGCCGACGCTGGGATTCCAGCGCGTGATCCAGCGCGCCATCATGCATGTGCAGTCCACCGGCAACGGCAAGAAGGAAGTCACCGGCGCCAACGTGCTGGTCGCCATCTTCGGCGAGAAGGATTCGCACGCGGTCTATTACCTGCACCAGCAGGGCGTGACGCGCCTGGACGTGGTGAACTTCATCGCCCATGGCATCAAGAAGAGCGATCCGCCCGAGCCCTCCAAGGGGGGCGAATCGTCTTCCAGCGAGAGCGAGGAAGGCAGCGAAAAGAACGAGAAGGCTTCGCCGCTGGAGCAGTTCACGCAAAACCTGAATCAATCCGCGCGGGACGGCAAGATCGATCCGCTGATCGGGCGCGATTACGAAGTCGAGCGCGTGATCCAGATCCTGTGCCGGCGCCGCAAGAACAACCCGCTGCTGGTCGGCGAGGCCGGCGTGGGCAAGACCGCGATCGCCGAAGGCCTGGCCTGGCGCATCGTGCAAAAGGAAGTGCCCGACATCCTCGCGGACTCGAATGTCTATTCGCTGGACATGGGCGCGCTGCTGGCCGGCACCAAATACCGCGGTGACTTCGAGCAGCGCCTGAAGGGCGTGCTCAAGTCGCTCAAGGACAAGCCGAACGCGATCCTGTTCATCGACGAGATCCACACGCTGATCGGCGCCGGCGCGGCGTCGGGCGGCACGCTGGACGCTTCCAACCTGCTCAAGCCCGCGCTGTCACAAGGCACCCTGAAATGCATCGGCGCGACGACGTTCACCGAGTACCGCGGCATCTTCGAGAAGGACGCGGCCCTGTCGCGGCGCTTCCAGAAGGTGGACGTGGTCGAGCCCAGCATCGCCGAGACGATCGAGATCCTGAAGGGCCTGAAGTCGCGCTTCGAGGAGCACCACAGCGTCAAGTACGCCGCCAATGCCCTGACGGCGGCAGCCGAACTGTCGGCCAAGTACATCAACGACCGGCACCTGCCGGACAAAGCCATCGACGTGATCGACGAGGCGGGCGCGGCCCAGCGCATCCTGCCCGCGGGCAAGCGCAAGAAGACCATCTCCAAGACCGAGGTCGAGGAGATCGTGGCCAAGATCGCCCGCATTCCACCGGCGAACGTTTCCAACGACGACCGCGGCAAGCTGCAGACGCTCGAGCGTGACTTGAAGAGCGTGGTGTTCGGCCAGGACAAAGCCCTGGAAGTGCTCGCCGCTTCCGTGAAGATGGCGCGCTCAGGACTGGGCAAGGGCGACAAGCCGATCGGCTCGTTCCTGTTCTCCGGACCCACCGGTGTGGGCAAGACCGAGGCAGCCAAGCAGCTCGCCTACATCATGGGCATCGAGCTGATCCGTTTCGACATGTCCGAGTACATGGAGCGCCATGCCGTCAGCCGCCTGATCGGCGCGCCTCCGGGCTACGTCGGTTTCGACCAGGGAGGCCTGCTCACCGAGGCGATCAGCAAGAAGCCGCACGCGGTGCTGCTGCTTGACGAGATCGAAAAGGCGCATCCGGACATCTTCAACGTGCTGCTGCAGGTCATGGACCACGGCACGCTGACGGACAACAACGGGCGCAAGGCCGACTTTCGCAACATCATCATCATCATGACGACGAACGCGGGCGCGGAATCGCTGAACAAGGCGGTGATCGGCTTCACGCAGGTGCGTGAACAGGGCGACGAGATGGCCGACATCAAGCGGCTGTTCACGCCGGAATTCCGCAATCGCCTCGATGCCACGGTGAGCTTCAAGTCGCTGGACGAACAGATCATCCTGCGCGTGGTCGACAAGTTCCTGCTGGTGCTCGAGCAGCAATTGGCCGAGAAGAAAGTGGAAGTCACCTTCACCGACAAGCTGCGCAAGCACCTGGCCAAGAAGGGATTCGATCCGCTGATGGGCGCGCGCCCGATGCAGCGCCTGATCCAGGACACGATCCGCCGCGCCCTGGCCGACGAACTGCTGTTCGGCCGGCTGACCGAAGGCGGGCGGCTGACCGTGGATGTCGAGCTCAAGACCGACGAGAAGGGCGCCGAGACTTCCGAGGTGGTGCTGGACATCCAGCCGCTGCCCAAGAAGGAAGGCAAGGCCAAACCGGAGCCCGAAGAGATCTCGACGGATCAGTAAGAGGACGAAACAAGGTCGCCTGTCCGGCGGCCCACTCATTCGAGGAAAGCCGCCTTCGGGCGGCTTTTTTTGGTCACATTCCGCACAGTCCAGGTTCCTCGCATGGATGAGCCAGCGCCCTAGAATCTCGGGAGCCTGCACACTGGGTTTCTTGCGTGAACGCCGAAATCGTCAATCCCGGCCGTGGCGACTACACGTTGTCCGGCTTCGTTGCCGCCGCTTTCGTGGCGGTCGTGCTCGTGTGCGCGGCTTACTGGCTTTCGGTCCAGCAAAGCAGCGCCGCGGCGGCGGTAAGTCATACCCATGAGGTTCTTACGACGATCGCGAGAACGCGCACGGCGCTGGTCGACATCCAGAACGGGAACCGCGGGTTCGCGATCACCGGCCACGACGAAGACCTTGAGCCCTACTTGCGTGGCCGCACTGCCATTGCCGCCGAAACCGCCCGCTTGCGCACTTTGGTCGCCGATAACCCTGCGCAGCAGCAGCGCCTCTCCGATCTGGATCGCCGATTGGATGCCCGGCTCGCCACGGCCGCCCAGGTGGTCACCGCCCGCCGTGACGGGGGGTTCGAGGCGGCCAGGGCGATCCTCGATACCGGCCTGCCGCGGCAGGAGATGGCCAATCTCAGGGGAGTCCTGGACAGCCTTGAAGCCGAAGAGGAAAAGCTCCTGCAGCAGCGGCTGATGGAACATGAGCAACGGGTGCGGTGGTTCTGGGCCGGGATGACGGCGGTGGTCGTGGTGCTGGTCGCCGCACTGGCCGTTCTTTACCTTCAGATTCGCCGTCACAGGGCCGCCCAACAAGCGCTGCTCGAAAGCGAGACGCGTTTCCGCCTCATGACGAGCAGCGTGACCGAGTACGCCATCATGATGCTGGACGTCCAGGGCCGCGTCAGGTCCTGGAACACCGGGGCGCAACGCATCACCGGATATCTTGCGGAAGAGATGGTCGTGGGGCCCGATTTCTCCTGCTTCTACCGGCAGGAGGACGTCCGGGAAGACAAGCCGATGCGGGTGTTGCAGGCGGCGGCATCCGAAGGCCGGTTCGCGGAAGAGGGCTGGCTCGCGCACCGCGACGGCTCGGCCTTCTGGGCGAGCATAGTCATCGCACCCATGCGCGATCCCCAAGGCGCTCTGCGGGGATTTTCCATGATAGTCCGCGATCTGGCCGAGCAAAGGCGCGCCGCGGAGACGCTGCGTGCCGAAGTGCGGGAGCGGGTACGCGCCGAGGAGGAATTGCAGCGGCTGAACCGCTCGCTGGAAGCGCTGGTCCAGGAGCGTACCGCCGAATTGAGCAGCAGCAATGCCGACCTGCTCCAGGCAAAACTGGGCTTGCGCGTTCTTTCGGCGCAGCTGATTGCGGCCCAGGAGCAGGAGCGCCGGCAGATCGCGCGCGAACTTGACCAGACCGGGCAGTCGCTGGCGGTGATCCGCATGCATCTGACCGATGTGATGCGCGGCGCCGAGGGCGCCACGGCGCTTTTGCCCAACTGCATCGCGGTGACCGACGGCGCGATCGCCCATGTGCGTGCGGTGGTAATGAACCTGCGGCCGACCATGCTGGACGACCTTGGCCTGGCGGAGGCGCTCGAATGGGCACTCGACGAGCAAGCCCAGGCGGTGGGCTGGAAGACGGCACTCGATGCAGGCGACGTTCGCGGGCACTTGCCGTCGGACGTTCGCACGGCGTGCTTTCGCATCGCGCAGGAGGCGTTGGCCAACGCGGCGCGCCACTCCGGCGCCAGTGAAGTCAAGCTGCAGCTGAAATTGGCCGGCAACGAACTCGAGCTCACCGTCTCCGACAATGGGGCAGGGTTCGACCTGGAGCGCTATCGCTCGCCCGAAGAGCTCAAGAACCACGTGGGCCTGGTCACCATGGCCGAACGCGCAAGCCTGTTGGGGGGCAGCCTCGACATCGACACCGCGGCTGGACGCGGTACCCGCATCCGCGCCAGCCTGCCGATCGGCGCGAATGCTGAAATCGCCGAGCCCGCGGCTGCCGCTACGCCAGCATCTTCAGAATCGCCTTCCAGTGCCGCGGCTCCACCGGCGTGATCGACAGCCGATTGCCCTTGCGCAGCACGATCAGGTCTTCCAGCCCCGGGGTTTCGCGCAGCTGCGGCAGCCCGAGCGTGCGCGTCTTGCGCAGCACCTGCACATCCACCAGCATCCAGCGCGGTTCTTCGCGTTTCGAGGCTTCGTCGTAGTAGGGTGATTTCCTGTCGAACTGGGTCGGATCGGGATACGGAGTCGATGCGACCCGGGCGATCCCCACGATGCCCGGCTCGGCGCAGCTGGAGTGATAGAAAAGGACGCCGTCATCGACTCGCATCTGGTCACGCATGAAGTTGCGGGCTTGATAGTTGCGAACGCCCGTCCAGGGTACGGTTGCGTTGGGAGCAGCCAGGGCATCGTCCACGGAGACCTCGTCCGGCTCCGACTTCATCAGCCAATAGTTGTTCATGCTTCTCACCTCACTGCGGACGAATTATGGTGTGAAGTCATGAATCGCGGGTTGCTGAAACCGCGGACTTGATCCGCGAGCCGCAATGACGAAAGCTCTGCCTAGAATCCCGTCATGGACAAGCGTATGAAAGTCGCGGTCATGGGCGCTGGGGCCGTCGGCTGCTACTACGGCGGCATGCTGGGCCGCGCCGGGCATGACGTGGTACTGATCGCGCGCCCGCAGCATGTCCAAGCCATCCGCAGCGATGGCCTTCACATGGAAACCAGGACCTTCGACGAGCGCATCCGCGTGGCTGCCAGCACCGGGGCCGGCGCAGTCCGAGACGCCAGCCTGGTGCTCTTTTCCGTCAAGTCGACCGACACCGAGTCCGCCGGGGCCCAGATCCGCTCCTACCTCGGCCGCGACGCCCTGGTGTTGTGCCTGCAGAACGGTGTGGACAATGCGGACCGGCTGCGCACGGTGTTGCCGCCCCATCAAGTCGCGGCCGCCGTGGTGTACGTGGCAACCGAGATGGCCGGCCCCGGCCACGTCAAGCATCACGGCCGGGGTGAGCTGGTGATCGAGCCGTCCAGCGCCAGCCATGCCGTCGCGCAAGCCTTCATCGCCGCCGGCGTCCCGACCGAAATCTCGGACAACGTGCGCGGCGCGCTCTGGACCAAGCTGGTGATCAACTGCGCCTACAACGCCGTCTCGGCCATCGCCCAGCGGCCGTACGGCGAAGCGGTGCAGGCGGATGGAGTGAAGGGCGTGATGCGCGACGTGGTGGACGAATGCCTGGCGGTGGCCAGGGCCGAAGGCGTCCAGCTGCCCGGCGACGTCCATGCGGCCGTGTTCGGTATTGCCGAGTCCATGCCGAGCCAGTATTCATCGACCGCGCAGGACCTGGCGCGTGGCAAGCGCAGCGAAATCGACTACCTCAACGGATTCATCGTGCGGCGCGGCGAGGCGCTGGGGATCGCGACGCCGGCCAACCGAGTCCTGTGGACACTGGTGAGGCTGCTGGAGCGAAAGCTTCAAACGTAGCCTTCCGACCCTGCTTTTGGATCGAAAACAACGGTCAAATTACGTAGAAATACTTCAAACGCGCACCTGCCTGCACGGCATGCGACTTAGCTCAACAGCAAGGCAAGGCGCCCCCGTATCATCCTTTTGACTCGGTATTCGAGGAAAAAGGGGCAATCCTGATGAGTGGATCTTTGAGGGGCCGGGTGGCCATCGTCACCGGGGCCGGTGGCGGGTTGGGAAGAGCCCACGCGATCGCGTTGGCGAGGCACGGTGCGCGAGTGGTAGTCAACGACCTCGGCGCCGAGCGCGAAGGATCGAGCGCCGGTGCCGTCGCCGAGGAAATCCGGCGGGCCGGCGGCGAGGCGATCGTCAACGGCGGCAGCGTGACGGACTTCAGCGCGATGGAAGCCATGGTCAGGCAGGCCGTGGACCAATGGGGGCGCGTCGACATCCTCGTCAACAACGCCGGCATCCTGCGCGACAAGAGCTTCGCCAAGATGAGCCTGGACGATTTCCGGCTGGTGATGGATGTGCACCTGATGGGCGCGGTCAATTGCACCAAGGCCGTATGGTCCATCATGCGCGAGCAGAACTACGGGCGCATCGTGATGACGACCTCGTCATCGGGCCTGTACGGAAACTACGGCCAGGCCAACTACGGCGCCGCCAAGATGGCGCTGGTCGGCCTGATGCAGACGCTGGCGCTGGAGGGGGAAAAGAACAACATCCGCGTCAACTGCCTGGCGCCCACCGCGGCCACGGCGATGACGGCCGGCATTTTGCAGGAGGAGGTGCTCGCCAAGCTCGATCCCGCGTCCGTGAGCCCCGCAGTCGTGGCGCTCGTGAGCGAAGACGCGCCCACGCGCACCATCCTGATGAGCGGCGCCGGCAGTTTCGAATGCGCCCACATCACGATGACCCAGGGCATTCACGTCGGTCATGCCGAGGATGCGACGGCGCAGGTCCGGGCGCGATTCGCGGAAATCCGGGACCGCACCGGCGAGATCGTCCCGCGCACCGGTTTCGAGCAGGCCCACCACGAACTCACGAAGAGCGGCATGAATACGGATTCGATGTCCGCCAATGGCAGGGCGGTCGTGGCCTGAGCACTTAATATCGAGCATTTACGGGGATATCAATGGCAAAGCGTGGCATCGCAATAGGCGCCCTGATGGTCGCAATGTTCACAGCCCTCCCGGCCGCCGGCCAGGGCACTGCGGCTCCTGCGCAGGTCGACCTGGAAGCACGCCTGAAGGAAGCGCAATCGAACGCCCAGAAGTGGGATGCGATGTTCAAGGTCGGACGGAAGGTCGCGGGTTTTTGCTCGAACTGCCATGGCGACGGCGGCAACAGCATCAAACCCGATGTGCCCAATCTGGCCGGCCAGAGTCCTTACTACTTGCTGCGGCAACTGCGCGAATTCAGCACCACGCAGCGCAAGAGCAATGAATTCAAGAAGCGGTTGGTCAATGTCATGACCGCGGACGAGAAGGTCGGCATGGTCGTTTATTACGCCGGCCAGGAAGTCACGTTCAAGCCTGCGAGCAATCCGGCGCTGGTCAGCCAGGGCTCGGCCGTTTATGCCAAGGCGTGCGTGGAGTGTCACGAGAAGGACGGACGGGGCACGAGCGAATATTCGCGGATCGCCGGGCAGCAACCGGTGTACCTGACCACGTCGCTCAAGAGCTACCGGGACGCCGCTGTCCCCCGGATGGATCGCGAGATGGTGGCCAAGGTCAAGCCCTTGAAAGACGCAGACATCGCCGCGCTCGTCGCTTATCTCTCGTCGATGAAATAGCGACATTCGCCGGCGCCCCTGGCGCCGGACCCCGATGAACAACCACCAAACCGTGTCGCTCGGACACGGCTGGCTGACGGCCAATCTTGTCTTCCAGGTGGCCTTCGGCTTGCTGGCCATGACGATCTGCCTGCCGTCGATGCAGGAATGGCCCGCGATTCTTGGCGCGGGGCAGGCCGAGGTCCAACTCACCTTCAGCGGCTTTGTCGCCGCTTACGGCGGCCTGCAGCTGGTCTATGGTCCGCTGTCGGACCGGATCGGCCGCAAACCCGTCTTGTTGCTGGGCCTGGCATTGGCGGGCGCGGGATCGCTGCTGGCCGCTTTCGCTCCCGACCTGCCGTTGCTGATCGTCGCGCGCGTGCTCCAGGGCGCCGGGAGCGCCGCGGGCACGGTGGTAGGCCGCGCGATGGTTCAAGACCTGTATGGCGGTCACGAGCGCACCCGCATGATGGCTCTGATCGGGATGACGATGGGTGTCTGCCCGCCGCTGGGAACCTTGGTGGGCGGCCAGCTGCATGCCCGTTTCGGCTGGCAGGCCAACTTCGCGTTGACGGCCGCGCTGGCTCTGGCCCTGCTGCTCGCGGGGTGGTGGGGCATTCCGGACGCAAAGCTGCAGGGCGCGTCACGGCCAGGGGCCTGGCGCGAGCTCTACCTGGGCTACGTACGGCTGGCCCGCGAGCCGGCCTTTCTGCTGTACGTCGTCATTCTCGCGACGGCAACCGCCACCTTCTACACCTTCCTGGGCGGCGCACCGCTCGTGCTGGCCAGCTACGGCGTCGCGCCGGAACGAATGGGCTGGTACATCATGTGCCCTCCCATTGCCTATATTTTCGGCAACCTGCTGACCACCCGTCTGATCCGGCGGCTGGGCGACCGCCGGATCATGTATCGGGGGCAGGCCGCCACCGTGTGCGGCATCGTGCTGGTACTGGTGCTGGGACTCGCCGGCTTGCATACGCCGCTGGCGCTGGCCTTGCCCTTGATGTTGCTGGGCATCGGACACGGCCTGTTGGCGCCGCCGAGCCTGACCGGCACCGTGGGCCTGGTGCCTGCGCTGGCAGGCTCCGCCGCGGCGGTGGCCGGATTGATGCAGCAATTAACCGGCGCTCTGGGTGGTTTCCTCGTCGGATTGGTCTCGCACCATGGCCCGGTCAATCTGGCGCTGATGATGCTCGGCTGGACGCTTGCCGGGCTGGCGGCGCAAGTCGTCCTGTACCGGTTCGTGCTGCGCCGCTAGGAACGCCGCGGTCGTTCGCCAGCGCTGTATCAGGTCAAGAGCGGCGCCATGTCGGGATCGCTTTTGCGCATCGCCCGTCGATACGCCTCGCGCTCGCCGATGCGGCGCAGGTACTGCAGGACATGCGGATACGGCGTGAGATCGGCCGGCAGGAAGTAGCGCATCGTCGTCAGCGAAAACACGATCATGATGTCCGCCGCAGTGAGTTCGCGGCCGGCCAGGTAGTCGAGGTCGCGCAGCCGGGCATCGAGGAAATTGAGCGCGAGCTCCTGGCGCGCCTTCGTCCAAAGCAGGACCGGGTTATCCGCGGGCAGCTTGGCACGCGCCAGGACCAGGTTCCTTCCCATGACGGGTTGCAGCGTCGAGTTCGCGAAGTGGAACCAGTAGACGTACTGTGCATAGTCGGGGTGAGCCGGCGGCAGCGCAAGCCGGCCGCCACCGTGCTTGGTGATGAGGTATTCGACGATAGCGCCCGATTCGGCGAGCACGATGTCGCCGTCCGTCATGACGGGCGCGGCGCCCAGCGGATGCAGCGCCTTGTATTCGGGCGGCGCCAGCATCGTCTTGGGATCGCGGTCGTAGCGCTTCAACTCGTACGAGAGCCCGAGTTCCTCGCAAAGCCAGACGATGCGCTCCGACTGCGATCTGCCGAGATGGTGGACGATCAGCATGCGAGGTAGCGGGGCCGCCCCGCCAGACCCTCAGCCGATCCAGGCAAAGGGTGCGAAGTGTCCGTTCCTCTTGCCGCTCTTGTCATCCCAGTTGAGGCCGAACGCCTTGAATACACTGCGCGTGGCCTTGGCCAGCGAAAGGCGGCTCGCGACCGGGTGCCCGGT